>NZ_JBFBAE010000017.1:0-202728 GCF_040689465.1 Amycolatopsis sp. NPDC051373
ACTTCGACGACCCGTTCGCCCTGTTCGCTGAGGAAGGCGGCGAGTCCGGCACCGTAGCTGCTGGTTCCTTCGACGGCCCAGCACCGCTGGCCGGGGCGGCTAACCTGGATTAGGGAGGGCGGCCGTTGCCGGCTTAAAAGGTGGCGACCGGCTTCAGGCCGACGGCCGCGAACGCGATCCCCGAGACGGTCTCGCCGTTGGCGTTCTTGAACGAGTAGGGCGACATGCGCGGCGCGATCAGCTCGACCACCATGCCCTCCTCGAACTCGTCGCCCGGGTCCGCGTCCAGCGTGAAGCGAACCTCTTCGCCCTTCTCGCCCTTCGTCTTCAGGAACAGCGAGGCCACGTAGCGCCGCACGCCCTCACGGTCCGTGACAGCCACCTCGCGGCCGTTCTCGTCCTTGCGGGTCTTCGGCTCGGGTGCCTCAGCGACGCGGGCGGTGTAGTTGCTCAGGTCGCACGGGATGTTCCGCATGTCTGCCTCCGGGAGGTCGGTGAGCTGGTATCGTGTTCTATACCTAGTATGCAACTACAGACCAGGTATGGCAAGACATACCAACTATGTCACTCTAATGGAGTAAGGACGACCATCGATGACGAGCAACGAGCGAGGTCAGGGCAAGCCTGTCCCTCAGTACATGCAGATAGCGGAAGAGCTTCGGCACCAAATCCGGGAAGGAGTCCTCAAGGTCAACGGCCCCGTACCCAGCGCGGCGACGCTTTGCCGGCAGTACGACGTCAGCATGATCACCAGCAAGAAGGCACTCCAGGTCCTCCAGAGCGAAGGGCTGGTCTACAGCGTCCCGGGCAAGGGAACGTACGTGGCGGACATGGCCGTCATGATCCGAACCATGCCGTATCGGCACTTTGAGCAGGACGAGCGAACCTACGTGCGAGAGGCGGGTCGGGCAGGCCGAACCCCCACAGCGAAGCACGACACGACAGTCGAGGCCGCGTCGGACTGGGTTGCTCGACGGCTGGAGATCCCGCCGGGCTCCGACGTCACGACCACCAATTACAAGGTGTCGGCCGACGGGCAGCCGATGAGCATGTCGACGTCGTGGGAACCGCGCTCGATCACCGGGGGGACGATCATCGAGCACCCTCACGAAGGGCCGCACGGTACGCACGGACTCAACGCCCGCTTTCGCGCGATCGGCTGGACTCTGAGCCAGATCGAAGAACGGCTCCTCGTCCGTCAGCCAACGACTATCGAGGCGAGTGAGTTGGCCGTTCCGCCGGGTGTCCCCGTGATGGAGATCAGGCAGACTGTTCGAGGAACCCACGAGGGTTCCGACGACCTCGTCCCGATCGAAGCGGCGGACATCATCTTCCCGACCGATCGATACGAGTTCGTCTACCTGATGGACCGGCCGAAGTAAGGCGAGGCTCGATGGGAACGCACCACCCCGAGGAGGACGACGCACCGCGGGCGGCCGGCCCCGATGGAGCGGTTGACCACGACCGGCCGTACGGCGAGGAAACGCGCACCCTTCTCATCGACTTTGGCGAGGTCGAGCCTGCACGGCTCCACGGGTGTCCCAACTGCGGCAATCGGGATGTCTCCTACTCTGCATCCAAGTGCTATCGCTGCCAAGCCGAGTTCGCCCCTGCCTATCAACTGCCGCCTGTCACAGTCGACCACCAAGAACGCTCATCCGGCCCTCAGGAGATCTCGCCTTCGTCTGGGCATGCCTACAGGCGAATCTCTGATGCGCTTCGCCGACAGATCGCCAGCGGTGAGCTCGTGCCTGGTGACCGCATCCCTTCGCAGGAGGAGCTGTCTAGCCAGTACGGAGTTTCCCGGATGACCGTGCGTCAGGCGCTTGCAGTGCTTGAGCACGAGGGCCTAACCAAAGGTGGCAAGGGCGCGCCGGCGGTGGTCCAGGACGTTCCAGCTGGAGGGATCGAAGCTGTCGAAGCCGTGGTCGACGTAGCAGCCGTGCGCGCCGAGCTCGCCGAGCTTCACAGCGTGGTTCGCGATCTCAATCGTCGCCTTGGTGAACTCCGCAAACGTCTTGACTGACTGCCGATCGAGCGAGGCTCAGCACTCCGTGTTCAGAGTTTCCTTACTTGTTCAAGGCGGCCCCTCCGGGGCCGCTGAGCACTGTGTTTGATCCGCGGGCAAGCCCCGCCGGGGCGTGCGGGCTGGCGCCCGGTCCCCGGCGGTCGCCCGCGGAGAAGCCAGCCCAGCGACCACCCGCCGGCGGGACCGCGAACAGGTTCACTGCTCAAGAGAGGTCCTCGCCGGACAGGCAGGTCTCCGAGATGGTCGAGAAGTGCCGACACGTCGCGTTCGTGAGTGCCCTGTCGCCATCTCGCCAACCTCCCCGAGGGCTATCACGCCGCGTCAAGGGGGCAGTTCGGCCGGCACGCTCCGGACCGCATGAAAGCGCCCCCTTGACGCGGCGTGATCGGGCTACGCCAGGTCGACGAGATGGCGAAGAGGCCACCCACTGGAGGGTTAATCCTCATCAGAGGTGACTATAAACGGAGCGAGCCCTCTTCAGGATCATAAATAGGGTCACCAATAAATGCACCACCAAAAAAGCGATTATTCCACTGGGAATTCTTCCAGCGGGATTATCCTTAACGGTGGTCGCGAGCACCAAGGCGAGATACGCTGTCGCGATAATTCCCGTCAAAACCGCATATGAGACATTCGCCTCAAGTGCATCATTGAGATCCATTGCGTCTGAACTGTATTCGCCGTTATCAAGGTACCTTGACTTAATCTGAAATATTTGCACCAGAAGACCGAATAGTAACGCCGTGTAGATCGAGATGCCGCTCAGAATGCCTTCAAGTCCATTAACGCGAAACGCCGCTAGCTGTCGATATCCGGGTACGCCAGCCAGCCATGAAAAGTTGAACTCCGGGATTATGATCAGCACTAGGACTAGCAAGGGAAGGCCGTAGAACGCGAGAATATCTCTAACCCGAATCGGCTTTCTGGTCTTGCGATCATCAACCAAAGTTCGCAGGTGGTCGCCTACGATCTTTGTCACTGACCACTTAGCCGTCACGTTCTACTTCCAGCTTCACTTCCAACGCTTCGCCGCTCCACTGCCCATCCTCCCAGTCATGCGCCAAGGTCAGCCCGAGCTTACTCTTCGCCTCCGACACTTTCGCGACCATCTGGGCCCTGACCTGGGCATTCGTGGGGCGCTCGTCGTCATCCTCGGCGAGCACGTAAGACAGGATTGGGTGCTCCGCCTCTCCGAGGAGGATGCTCCGCTGCTGGCGACCGTCGTCAAGCGCCAGCTCTACCTCGTCTCCATCCGCCACGGGAATACCGATAATTTCCTGAGCAGTTATCTCACGACTGACGAGCTTTTCCCGCAGGCTACGCGGAAAACTACCCTGACCACGACGGGGTTGAATAATGGAAGTTACTCGGCCAACGGATTTAGTGACAAGCGGATCCGCAATATCCGATGAAGGACCAAAGCGCTTGATCTTCATTTCTTTCATGTCGGCCTTATCTACATATTGCGCCCACGCGTCACTGTCAACCAGCCCGTCGAAATTGACAATTAGCTTATCCTGCTCAAATCGCGAACGAAACGCCTGCTTAAACTCTCGAATTAGTGCAGTTGCCGCTCCGCGCCCACTGTACCTTTCAGCAAGAAAGATTGCCCACGTACCATCCTTAGGGGATGCGATTAAGTTCCTCGTCATTTGAACTGGAGACTCTTCCTCATCATACTGGTGAGTCGTCTGACCGCTTGTTGTATCAATTATACTGCCCGAGGATCCATATCGGCCATAGTAGGCATCGAACTCTATAGCCCTACCCTTTGGATCAATTCGAAGAATTGAAATATACTGATTGAGCTTTTCCCGACGGAGGGCATTTTTCTTTAACCCGTTTAAAAATCCATTAAACAACTCAAGGATATCAGTCTGGCGGCCATCAAAGTTGCCCAGCTTTAAAGGTTCGTCCGGCTTCCTGAGCTTGGTCACCGTTAACCTGTATGCAACGTAGGCGTGCTTTGCCATTACAGCCCAGTTCTCCCCTCGCAACTTGCTTTGTGCAGCAAACGAACGACCGATCTTACCCTTAGCGACATAAGCGCGGAAGTGCTCGCTTGAATCCAAGTCCGACAAGCGGGACAAAATAGCTGTCGGACTGCCAAATACGCCACGCGCGTCCTTGCCATGAAAACTCAAACCGCAAGGTCAGCCGACCAGGCAGGCGGGGTCGACCCAATGAGCGCCGCCCGATACCAAACTGATAGCGAAGGCCTAACCACCACCCGTTTAGACCAATGTGCATCCCAGGTCGCAGCTACGCCGGATGAGATCAAGGGGTCGGCCGGTCGAACGCGTTGGGGACACGAAGGCGAACGCCGGTCGCCACTTGGCCAGCGCACCTGCCCACGTTTTACCCTCGCCAAACGACGGCCGATGACCGCCAAGATTGCTCGGGGATCTGCGATTGCTTCTGCGAACAGACCTGGCAGTGACTCATGCTGATCACCAACAGCCAACGTCGCACACCATGATCCACAAAAGCGGGTATTGCAGGTTCGGGCGGGACCGTACACGTCATCGACCGCATGCCAGATGGCCCGATCTAGGGAGCGCTCGCTGCGGTTGGACCAAATTGCTTGAGCCATCGCCGAACTGACGCCAGGTCGGCGTACCCAGCCGCTCGAAGGGCCTCCACGATGTCTCGTCCGCTGATCAGTGCGATCGGATGCCCATCGGAGCGGACCTCGCCGTATGCCTGGTAGTGATAGTGCGAGGTGGTCACGAACACGCCGAACTGGCGATGCCGCAGCCGGGAGATCAGGCGGGACACCTCGCGGACGCCGACCGAGTTGGTGTCGCTGTAGCACTTCGCTTCCAGGGCGAACTCGATCGCGATCGGGTCGGAGGACGGGCCGATCACGTACTCGCCGATGGCGTCGCGGCCTCCGTCGCGGCTGCGCTGTGTGACTTCGCAACTGCCGGTAGCGGGTGCGATGAGTCGCCACAGTTCGACCGCGCAGTACTCGAAGTCGTGCTCGCGATCGCGGAACGTCTCGCGGATCTCGGCGAGAATTTCGAGCCCGGCCGGATCGGCCGGCATTTGCTCTGCCCGCGTCCGCACGACCGTCGTGGACGGTGCCAGCATCGGCGAGTACTTCCGCCCTTCGATCCACGCGACCCAAGGTGCTGAAACGTAGCGACTGTCGGCGGCGCGTCCATCGAGGACATCGCTGATCCACTGCCGCTCGATCCGGGAGACGTCGAGGACGGTGAACCGAGCGCGATAGTTCTGGAACCGCTGCCCGCGGGTGCTGCGCCAGATCGCCTGCAGCTCGTCGTCGGAGGATAAACCCGGTCCGCCTGGCACGAGCAGGCCGCGGAACATGATCCTTCGGCCGGGCGCGGACTTCTCGAACAGGAGGAACGGGGGAACGCGGCGGCGGGCCTCTGCTGACTCGTGGCTCCAGTCGAAGGAGTCCCGCAGCAGGACGTTGCCGCGGCGACGCGTGTCGTGGAGCTCGTGGCCAGGGCTGCGGTTGTCGCCGTAGTAGGTGAAGAGTCCGGTCTGTGGGTCCAGCGTGTCAGGCCAGTCGGGTTCGCCGCCGGTTGTGTACAGGACGCCGAGCCGCACGGTGCCCTTGGCTGGGGAACCGGCGTAGCGGAACCCGCCCTGGTTGCCCACCGGCAGCAAACGGGCAAGCGGGTCATCTGCCATAGTTCCGCTCTGGCCACCGGCGTACACCTGATCGACGATCAGGTCAGCGTCGGCAAGCTGTTCGAACGGTACGATTCCATCCCCAGTCGTCACTGTCGCAGGATAGCGATCAAGCGGGGCAGGCTCACCCAGTCGTTGTGCCTCTCCACGGGTTCCCAGGGTCAAGATCAACCCACGGTTTACCCCTGGATTTGGACGCCATTCGACCGCGGCCAACGCCCAGTGACAGCCGTTTGCTGATGCGAACAACGCAGGTAAAAGCCAGGGACGGCGGAGGACGGCCAACGTCGCCCACCGCCGTCCGAAAATCGACCCAGTGCGGGTTCGAACCCCGTCGGGGGCACTTCCGCCCCGCCTGCTCGGCCCGATCGGACCGGGTGGCCGGTTATGGACGCACGGTGACGACGGGGAAGTCCCGCGGCTTCCTCGGCGGGACTTCCCCGGTTACCGGATTCGAGGAGAACCTGGCGTTGCGGCTAGCAGGCCTTCAATGAGCTGACTCGGTTCGTTGAAGTTGTATTTCGGTCCGAGCGGGCCCTGCCATTCGACGGCGATTCGCAGCGACTGGCCCTGGTAGTCGCTGTTTTCCCAGAGGCACTAGATTTCCGTCGTCCGGTGGCGCCGTCGTTCTCCCATGCGCAGAAGCAGTCGACGTCGCAGTCGGCCCCTTCGCCATGTTCCCAATCGGGTCGGAAGACCTCAGGAATAGTGCGCGCGTGAGTGTCCACTGTGGCCACGAATGACGTCAGGCAATCGGGTCGGGGTCAGGGAAGTATGCCGCTCGCAAAGCCGGCGAAGTGGTGACCCACCCTAGGAGGTCGAAGGGCCACGGCTGGCGAACACCCGGGTAAACGTGTCCAGAAGCTTCCGTGGCCCCGAGATCTTCACCAAGCCGCACTTGATGGCCTGCACCAGCTCCAGGTAGGACGGCAGTTCCTCGGGCTGGAGGGTGATCACGAGGTCCGCGCCGGAGGGGGCGAGGCCGACGCCGGCGTCGAGTTTGCCGTTGGTGACGATGGCGTGGACGGCGAAGTCGGGGGTGTGGATTTCCCAGGCCGCGGTGACGTCGGTGGCGCCGGAGGGGTCGAAGGCGGCGCGGAGTGACGTGGCGAGGGATTCGGGCGTGACGATCTCGCCGGGGCGGGGCTCGCCGAGTTGGGTTGTGCCCCAGCGGCCGAGGGCGTGGATGGCCGGTTCGAGCTCGTGGCCGAGCGGGGTGAGGGCGTAGACGACGCCGCGGCGGGGAGCGGGCGCGATCTGGCGTTCGACGATGCCGGACTGTTCGAACTCTTTCAAGCGCGTGGCCAGCACGTTGGACGGGATGCCGGGCAGGCCGTCGAGGAGATCGGTGTAGCGGCGCGGGTGGATGGCCAGGTCGCGGATGATCAGCAACCCCCAGCGTTCGCCGACGAGCTCCAGGGCTCGCGCGAGGCCGCAGTACTGCCCGAAATCACGCCGTTTCATGTGTTAAGTGTAGCACCGTCCCGGCATGAGACTGGACTCTTCCAAAAAGACTGTACTTGTAAAAATGAAGTGATCGGATTACCGTCCTCATCGTGGCCACGAAGGGGCCACGCAACCTGAAGGGGAATCAACGATGACTGCTCTGCAGAACGCGACGGTGTGCGTGACGGGCGCGAACGGTGGGCTCGGGTCCGCGTTCGTCCAGGCCGCGCTGGATCGGGGTGCGGCCCGTGTGTATGCGGCTGCCCGCAAGGAGAAGGCGTGGGGTGACGAGCGGGTCGTGACCGTCGACCTGGATCTGACCGACCGGGGCTCGATCGCGCGGGCCGCGGCGAAGCTGGGCGACACCACGATCCTCGTCAACAACGCGGCGATCTTCCCGCACAGCGACCTGCTGACCGCCCCGATCGAGGAGATCGAGGAGGTGTTCGAGGCCAACCTGCTGGGCCCGCTCGTCCTGACCCGCGAGCTGGCGCCGGCGCTGCGCACGGCCAAGGGCGCATTGCTCAACGTGGGGTCGGTGCTGAGCTGGTTCGCCATCGGCAAGGCGCACAGCGTTTCCAAGGCCGGGCTGTGGATGGCCACCAACGCCCTGCGGCTCGAGCTTGCGCCCGCCGGCGTGCAGGTCCTCGGGGCGTTCTTCGGCCCGACCGACACTCCAATGCAGGCCGGCAACGACACCAGTGGTATGAACAAGCCGGCCGACGTCGTCAGCGCGATCTTCGACGCCCTCGAAGCCGGCGAGCACGAGGTGCTCGTCGACGACATGACGAAGAAGGTCCACGCCGGGCTCGCGGCCGACGTCACGGCGCTCTACCCGGCGCTGGCTGGTAGGTGACTATGTCCACTTCAGACAGAAGAGTGCTCGTCACGGGAGCGGCCGGTGGCACTGGAGGGGCCGCCGTCCGCGAGGCCCTGGCGCTGGGGCTGACCGTGCGGGCGATGGTGCGCACGGTCGACGACCGCGCGCGAGCGCTGGCCGAGCAGGGGGCGGAGGTCGTCGCCGGTGACTTCCAGGACATCACCACGCTGCGGCTGGCGCTCGAGGGCACGGACGCCGCGTATTTCGTCCACCCGATGCGGCCGGGCCTGATCAAGGCCACGGTCAATTTCGCTCAGGCGGTGAAGGAAACCGGCGGCCCGGCCGTCCTCAACCTCTCGCAGCGCAACACCAGCCGCGAGTCCACGGGGATCTCGACGCGGGAGACGTTCCTGTCGCAGGAGGTGTTCACCTGGTCCGGTGTGGACGTCGTCCACCTGCGCCCGACGATGTTCCTCGAATGGTTCCTCTACCCGTGGATCCTGCCGAACCTGCGCAAGGGGAAGCTGTGGATGCCCGCGGGGGCGGGCACGTCGTCGGTCGTCGGCACCGAGGACCTGGGGCGCGCGATCGCCGCGCTGCTGAAGGAGCCTGGAGTCCACATCGGTCGGACGATTCCGCTGTCCGGCCCGGCTGAGCTCGGCCAGGCGCAGATGGCGGCCGAGCTGTCCGAAGCGCTGGGCCGGGAGATCGTCTACGAGGACTGTGATCTGGACGAGTTCGTGGCCACGATAGCCGCGTTCGGCGTGCCCGGGTACCTGGTCGGGTCGATTCGCGGAATCATGATCGACTACCGCGCCGGACGGCTCGGCGGTGCCGACGACACCATCGAAAAGCTCACCGGGCGGCGGCCGATGTCCGTCGCCGAGTTCGCCCGCAAACACGCCGCCCTGCTGAACGGAGCCGAGTGATGACTGAAGTCGTGAACACTTTCGTCGAGCGAAACCGGAAGTTCGCCGAGACGCGGTTCGATCCCACGTTGATCATGCGGCCGAGCCTGCTGACGAGCGTCATCAGCTGTTTCGACCCGCGGGTCGACCCCGCTGTCGTGCTCGGCGCGGAGCCGGGGGAGATCGGGGTGCTGCGCAACGTCGGCGGACGGGTCACGCCGGACACGATCGAGCAGCTGGTGATGTTGCAGCACGTGGCCGCGGCCGCGGGGGCGGGTCCCGGTGGGTGGAACGTCGTCGTGCTGCAGCACACCGGCTGCGGCATCACCCTGATCCAGGACCGGCCCGGCCTGCTGGCTCCGTACTTCGGGTCGTCTGAGGCCGAGCTGCCCGACGTGGCGGATCCACGGGTGGCGGTGGCTCGTGACGTGGCATTGCTGAGGGCCGAGCCGCGTCTGCCCGGGTATCGGGTGTCGGGTCTTGTTTACGACGTCGGTACCGGTTTGGTGGAAACCGTCGTCGGGCCGTAGGCGACCCTCCACTGTGGACCGGCTGGTGCCGGCTCGTTGACGAACGAGGGTCCGTTGTCAACGAGCCGGCATCTCGGTCAGCAGGTTCGCCGTACTACTTCTTGGCGGCGGCGACCTTCTTGCGCGCCGGGCGCTTGCGGGCCGGCGCGGAGGGCTTGGCGGCTTCGAGCTCGGCCTGCTCGTAGGCGCTCACGACGTCGGACGGGATGCGGCCGCGCTCGGAGATCTGGTAGCCATTTTGGTTGGCCCACGCGCGGATCGTGCGCGAGCGCTCGCGGTCGGCCGGGGTGGCCGCCGTCGGCTGCCCCGCGGCGACGCGCACCTTGCGGCCGCCGGTCTTGCGGCCCACGCCGATGTAGCGCGCGAGCTCGTCCCGCAGGGCGGCGGCGTTGTCGTCGGACAGGTCGATCTCGTAGCTGACACCGTCGAGTCCGAAGGGGACTGTCTGGGTGGCCGGGCTGCCGTCGATGTCGTCCAGCATTTCGACGAGAACCTTCTGGGCCATGAGTGCTCCTTGAAATTGGCGTGCATGCTGACCGTGACCAGGCGCACGAATGTGGCGATCGATTGCGATCGTAGCATCGAATGGTCGGGGAAATGCAGGCGCCGAAACTGTGCGGAAAACTCGAGGTGCGGTCGAGGCGGTGCCGCGGGTCAGGAAACGTCGACGGAAGGTGACCAGAAGGCCTCGAACTGTTCCGTCACACCGTAGTACCGGCCGACGCGAAGCTGGGCCTGGAGCGACGGCCGGCGGTCCACTGTCGGATCGGACTCGGGGTAGCGGGTCGGCTCGAGTTCCTTCCGGTTCCTGCGAGCAAGGTGGCGCGGCGTGCCTTGGTCGGCTGCCGAGTCCTCGCCATATTGGGCGGCCTCCTGCGCGATCAACCGTCGAGTTGTGGAGAGCACGGCCGCTCACATTACTGGTACGCAAACACGTTTCCGCCGAGATTGCCGTCTCAGCCGGACATGACCAGCGCGCAAGCCATTCCGAGGCTCATGCCCGCGCGGGACAACGCGCGGGTGGGGTCCGTGTGCCACGACGGGACCGAGCGGGCGGCGTCGAGGAGGAACCACGCGGCCGCGGCGAAGGTGATGGGTGTCCACCAGCCGTGGCCCATGGCGGGCATGGTGAGCCACGGGCCGTGGTCGGCGGCGGATGTGGCATGGCGGTGAGCATGAACAGCATCGTCGCGATGGTGGCGAGGTGGTGCGGGCGCCGGGTCGAGAGGGACCAGCCGAGGATAACGAGCGGCACGGCCTGCCAGCCGGCGGCGGGGATGGGGGCGCCGACGGGAGAGGTCATGGCGATCATCGCGGTGCAGAGGACGAGGTCGGCCACGGAGTCGGCGCGGGTCGGCACCCGGAGCGGCGGAGGGGCGTTGGCGGGCAACGACGAACCGGCGGAGAGTGGTGCCTGGCCACGGTGGACATCCACTGGAGACCCACGCCACTCGGCAGCGTCCGTCGGCGAAGCGGCAACCCCACGCCAAAGGTGCGCCAGTGGCACCCACGTCAGCACGGCGAGCGCTGCCGTCAGCAGCCAGGAGACGGACGCCGGCACGAGAGGGGTTCCTTCCGCCGAAGCGAGCGAAGCGAGTACCCGGTAGACCACGCACAGTCGCGATTCGTGACAACCGACGGGAAATGCCCCCGGACGAGACAGGAATTGTCGAAAACGAAAGGGCGGCCCGGTTGCCCCTCGGGCCCGCCGGCCGTGACCTGCGTCTCAAGGGCGCGCGACGTAAGGCAGCCGACGTGAGCAGGCCACCTGGTGTTCGCGTTGGCTCAAACAGCCGTGAATAGCGTCCGGGGAGCTCGAGAATTCTCCCTGGAAACCTGAATGAGGTAGACCATGCGCGAAAACCAGGTGGGCCCGAACCGACGGTCCTTCCTGCGCAACGCGGGACTCGCCGGCGTCGGCGCCACGGCGCTGGGTGCGCTCGGCGTCGCGCCGGCCGAGGCCGACACCGCGAACGCCGCAAACAGAGGCAGCGGCAGATGGAACCCGGACGGCGAGAGCCTCCAGTTCACCGTCGCCGTGATGCCGGATACCCAGTACCTCTACTGGGGCAGCCAGAACAGCATCAACCCGGAGCCGCAGGAAGCCTCGTTCCGGTACGTGATCGAGAACAGCGGCACGCCGAACAACAACATCGTGTTCATGGCGCACCTCGGTGACGTGACGCAGGACGCCGACGTCACGTCGTTCCAGGCCGTGGACAAGACGTTCAAGATCCTCGACAAGGCGAACGTCGCCTACAGCGTGCTCGCCGGCAACCACGACGTGTCCGGTGACGACACGCGTGGCAACACGCCGTACCTGCAGGCGATGGGCCCGCAGCGGTTCACGGGCCAGAAGTCGTTCGTCGGCTCGGACGCCAGCGGCTACAACACCGCGCACACGTTCCACGCGGCCGGGCGTGACTGGCTGCTGCTGGCCATGGACTGGCGCACGTCGGCGGCCGGGTTCGCCTGGGCGAACCAGGTCATCAAGGCGCACCCGAAGATGCCGGTGATCCTCACCTGCCACGAGATCGTCGCACCGACCTACGGCGACGAGGTGTACCCGTACGAATCGGGCGACCCCGAGAACAACGCCGAGATCACCAGCTACGGCCAGACCGTGTGGGACTCGCTGATCAAGGACAACGACCAGATCTTCCTCACGCTCAACGGCCACTACTGGCCCTCGGGCCGCATCACGAAGAAGAACGCGGCCGGCAACGACGTGCACCTGCACATCACGAACTACCAGAACCGCTACATGAGCGGTGGCGGCATGCTGCGCCTGTACCACTTCGACCTCGAGCGCAACACCATCGACGTCGAGACGATCTCACCGTGGATCCTCGAGAAGGACCCGGCCAAGCGCAACCGCCTCGAGGTCATGGAGTCGCGGCTGACCACGGCCGTCGACCGGTTCTCGATGCCGTTCGACTTCGAGCAGCGCTTCTCCGGCTTCATCCCGGTGAAGACGCGCGCGGCTCGCGCCGCCAACAAGGTGCTGCTGCCCGGCACGCTCGCGTACTGGCGCTTCGACGGCAACCACGCCGCGCCCGGCAGCCCGGTCACCACGACCCAGAAGGTCAAGGACCTGTCCGGCAACGGCAACGACCTCACGCTGGCCTCGGTGCCCGGCACCGTCCCCGGCGCGCTGACCTGGTCCGACGACCACCACCCGGACCAGCCGGCCCACGCCAGCCTGCGCTTCGTCGGCGGCAAGAACCCGCTGCACGGCGCGTACCTCACCACCGCGGCGAAGGCGGCGCTGAACACCGAGCAGTTCAAGCACGGCTACACGATCGAGACGTTCGTGAAGATCCCGCGCGACTGGGACGGCGGCAACAACGGCAACATGCCGGTGCTGGTCCGCCGCGGCGCGGCCGGCGACGCGGGCAAGCACGGCAAGAACACCGACCCGAAGGAGCCGGTGGCCCAGCTCATGACCACGAACAACGGTCGTGAACTGCAGTTCAACTGCTACCCGCTCAGCCAGACTTACCCGACCACCAACTGGAGCCACGGCATGCCCGAGGACCAGTGGTGGCACCTCGCGGTGGTCAACGACGGGCACCACACCACGGCGTACATCGAGAGCGCGCCGGTGGCCGACAACCCGTCGACCGACTCGGTCGGCATCGCCTCGCTCGGCCTCACCTGGCTGCTCGGCGGCCACGAGTACGGCGGCGCGATCGACAACGTGTTCCACGGCTGGATCGGTGACGTCCGCATCGTGAACCGGGCGCTGCGCCTGGACGAGTTCCTGACCAAGTGATCCACCGGCAGCGGGTGGTCATCAGTGCCCACCCGCTGCCGTCCGCGGTCAGGAACTCCTTGCGGCGGCGAGAAAAGCTCGAATCAAAGCCTGGTCCTTCACGCCGCGGGCGGACTCGACGCCGCTGGAGACGTCCACTCCCCACGGCCGGACGGTGGCGAGGGCGTCGGCCACGTTGTCCGGGGTGAGGCCGCCGGCCAGGAGCCAGTCGCCGTCGGGCGTCTCGGCCGACCAGTCCCAGGTCTCGCCCGAACCCGCGCTGGGGGAGTCGAGCAGGAGCAGGTCCTCGCCGTATTCGCCGACGGCCGGGACCTCGCCGTTCTTCAGTGACGTGGCACGGATCAGCCGCACGGGCAGATCGCGCAACGCCGCGAAGTCGGCCGGCGAGTACCCGGAGCCGTGCAGCTGAACGGCCCGGATCCCGGTCTCGGCCACCGCGTCGCGGACCTCCGGCACCGGCACGCCCTTGAACACGCCGACCGTGAGCACCTCGCCGGGCACACCCGCCGCGAGCTGCGCGGCCTCGGCCCGGGTGACCTGCCGAGGGCTCTCGCACAGCAGGAACCCCACGGCGTCGGCTCCCGCTTCGACCGCGCACGCCACGTCGGCCGCTGTCTTCAGGCCGCAGATCTTCACGAACACGTCCCGACCCTAACCTCCGCCGGCCGGTGACGAGCGGGCATCACGCGCGCACCGGCATCACCGGACGTGACGGATCGGGCGCCCGGGCGGCGGCTCGGATGTGACTATGGGTCGACTTCCGCCCGACAAGGAGCTCGCACGATGGTCACGGGTCCGCTCGGCAAGGCCCATCCCGGTGGATACGACGAGGGCCGGCAGCTGTACGGGATGACTGCCGCCTCGATCCGCCGCTGGCGCTGGAAGCGGGCCGCCGCCGTCGCCGGGGCCGGTTCGGCCAGGTACGCGAAGATCGGCGATTCCATCAGCGCCGGCCAGGGACTCCAGCCCGCCACGCAGTCGCCGCCGGTGGTGATGGGCGGCATGCTGGCGGCTCGGGGCTTCCCGGTGCGGGGTGCGTCGGTGATCCTGAACCCGCGGACCATGACGGCGGATTCGAGACTGACGTTCACCGGGTCCTGGTCCGAGTTCGCGCCCGGTGCGCTGACGACGTTCGCCTCGTCCACGACGAGCGGCGGCTCCGTCTCCCTCACCGCCTTTGTCGCGGAGGCCGGCGACTACTTGGCTCGCGTCATCACCACGCAGGACTCGCGCGAGTGCGCGATCGCGATCGACGGTGGCGAACCCGGCCCGGTCCGGCTGAGCGGTGCGGCAGGCCTGGCGACACACCTCGTCGCGCTCCCCAAGCTGGCCGCCGGACGGCACACCGTCACGATCACCGTGGCCGGCGAGGCCGGTGAACTGCGGGTCGGCAGCATCGGGATCGAAGCGCTCGACGGCATCACGATCGGCGACTTCGGCATTTCGATGTCGACGACCACGGACTGGGTCGCCGGTGGTGAGGGGTACTCGGCGCTGAACCACGTGGTGGCCTGGTCGCCGGATCTCGCCCTGATCGCGTTGATGACGAACGACGCCAACGAGCAGACGGCGGTCGCGCCGGACCGGTACGCGGAAAACCTCGAGACGATGGTGTCCGCGCTGGAGAAAACCTGCGACGTGGTCCTCGAGGCGCAGATCCCCGGCGATCCGGCGTGGGTCGACTTGTCCCCGTATCGCGACGCCATGTACGACGTTGCGAACGCACATGGCGTGCCGGTGCTCGACCTCTTCGATCGCTGGGGCAGCTACGCGGCCGCGGCCGGCGCGAGGTTGATGAACGACGCCTTCCACCCGAACGCGGCCGGTGCGGCGGACATCGTCGCGGCGGAGTTCGGTGTGGTTTCGGCTTGAGGGACACGGGTGGGCCGGTGCCGTCGAGATCGACGGCTGCCCCGACGCGCGCGTGCGGCCGCACGCCGCGGGTCCGCAGTCGCTCGGTGACGGCGTCGCGGCGGTGGCTGAGGCGATGGGAAATCGACTGAGGATCAACGACAACCTCGGCAGGCTCGGGGCAAGTTGGATCGCGGAAACTCCGCGGTCACCCGGGAGACCGCCGGGGCCTTGCTCGCACGCAAGGACACCGCCGGCCTGCGCTGCGTACTGCTGGCCGGCAGCCGAGCTGTCGAGTTCTGGACCAGAGATGCGCTCGTGGCCGCTTTGGACTGCAACCCCGAGTGGATGACGACCGCAGGCGCGGATCGACTGATCCAGGAGCTGCACGAGCTCGCGGCCGATGACAAGGCCGGGGTCCGCGACGAGGCCCAGGGAATCCTCTCGCATCCGCGGCCGCGCAAGGAACAGGCCCGAGACTCGGACGAGCAGCTCTGATCCGACACAACACACAGCCGAGTCCTCATTGGCGGGTCCATCACTGACGGGGTCGCTGTGAGCCGGACGCCAGGGCCGACTCACTCCGGAAGCCACCTCGTTCGCGGAGTGCTCGGACAAGGAGTTCTGCAAGTGCGCCGGCCCTTTTCCTGGCCAAGAACCGCCAGACCGGCTCCCCGCAGGAGTGCCACCGCCGCCGCGGTCTTCGGGTCCGCTGGACAACGGCGAGCGGGGATGTTGTCCTGAGGCACAACGCACCGGGAGGCGGCATGACAGCAGCGCAGCTCGCGGCCGGGCTGGCCGAGGTCTCGCAGCACGTGCTCGCGTCCAGCGGCGATCCCGACGAGGTCACGCAGGCGTGCACGCAGGCGTTGCGCCCGCACCGGCTCGTGGTGCATTCGCGGCGAGCGCGGCTTTCGACCCGGTTGGAGCACCTCTCGGCGGGCCCGATCTCGCTCAACCGCCTGCGCTACGGCGCCGACGTCACGGTCGCTCCCGCCGTGCCCGAAGAGGACAACTTCCTGCTGACGCTGCCCGTCGCCGGGTCCGCGAAGTTCACTTACGGCCGCGACACGGCCGAGCTCGCGCCGGGGCGGCCCGCGATCGTCGGGCCGTACCGCGAGTTCAAGCTGGACATCGACAGCGCGTTCGACCAGCTGATCGTGCGGATGGACCGGCGCTGGGTCGAGCGCACGGCCCGCCGGATCCGCGGGGTCGCGACCGCCGGCCCGGTGGACCTCTCGCTGTCGCTGCCGGAGCAACCCGCGTTCCTGTATCGGCTGCTGGAGAGCGTGGTCAGCCTGCCGACGCTGGGGCCGAGCGTCGCGCGGCCGGAGGTGGGGCAGCAGCTGGGTGAGCTGGTGATCGAATCGTTCCTCCTCACGCAGCTGCGCGAGGAGGACGCCGAGCGCGGCCGGGTGCCGTCGGCCCAGGTCAGGCGGGCGATGGAGTACCTGCTCGACCACCTCGCCGAGCCGATCAGCCTGTCGGAAGTCGCGCGGCAGAGCGGGACGAGCCTGCGCAGCCTGCAGGCCGGGTTCCGGCGCGACCTCGACACGACGCCCGGGCAGTGGCTGCGCGGTCAGCGGCTCGAGCGGGCGCGCCGACTGCTCGCGGCCGGTGAGCGGGGGACCACGACGGTGACCGGCGTCGCGGCGGAATGCGGGTACTTCCACCTGGGCGAGTTCGCCGCGCAGTTCAAGACGCGGTTCGGAGTCACGCCGTCGGCCGTGCTGGGCCGCCGCTGAGGGTTTGCGCGAATCCGATGCCCGCGCGTCGCTTCGCCGATAGTCCTTGCCGCTCGCCGACAGCAGCATGTGCCGTACGCACTCAACGGCGAGAACGGAGCGGCGCATGCGATTCGTACTGGTGCACGGAGCGTGGCACTTCGGGGAGCTGTGGGACCCGGTCCGCAAGCACTTGGAGGACGCGGGCCACGAGGTCCACACCCCGACGGCCGGCGGCCTCGGCGAGAACGACGACAAGCACGTCGACCTGCGCGGGGCCGCAGCGCCGATCGTCGACTACATCCGGGAGCACGACCTGACCGACGTGGTGCTGGTCGGGCACAGCTGGGGCGGTTACGTGATCTCCCGCGTGGCGATCGAGCTGCCCGAACGGATGCGGCGGCTCGTCTACTTCGCCGCGTTCGTGCCGGCGCACGGCCGGGCGCTCGTCGACGAGATCCCGCCGCACCTCGTCGCCGCGCTTCAGGCGAGCTACGACGAACGCACCGACGGCGGTGTCGTGCTGCCGTTCCCCGTGTGGCGCGACGCGTTCTACGGCGACGCCTCGGCGGAGGAGGCCCGGCGCGTGTACGACGTGCTGCGCCCGCAGCCGTGGAGCGCCTTCACCGACCCGGCCGACATGACGGGCTGGGACAAGGTGCCACAGGCGTTCAGCTACCTGGCGCCGTCCGAGGACAACGACATCACGCAGGGCGAGTGGGGCCGGCACCCGCGGCTGTCCAACCGGCTCGTGATGTTCCGGCTGATCGGGATGGAGGGCAGCCACGAGGTGCTGCTGGCGAACCCCGAGCTGACGGCGCGCAAGTTCATCGAGGCGGGGCGGGACTGACCGTCCTTTGAGGAGTGAAGTGACGAGTGAGCTGATTGTGGTCGGTTCCGGTGCGACGTTCTCGATCGCGCCGGAGCGGATCGTTGTCGCGGGTTACACCGCCAAGGACGAGGCCGCTGTGGAGCACCACATCGCGGAGCTCGCGACGATCGGCGTGCCGCGGCCGGCTACCGTACCGGCGTACTACGTGCTTTCGCCTGTGCTGTTGACTACTTCGCCGGTGGTCGAGGTGGGTTCGGCGACGACGTCGGGCGAGGTCGAGCCCGTGGTGATCCGCCACGACGGGCGGTACTACCTCGGCGTCGGCTCCGATCACACGGCCCGGGAGCTCGAACGCGTCGACATCGCGCGGAGCAAGGCCGCGTGCCCGAAGCCGCTCGGCTCGCACGTGGTGGAGCTCGGGCCGGATCTGTCAGTTGTGGACTGGAATGGTCTGGTCGCAGAGTCCAGTGTGGACTCGTCGACGTATCAGAGCGGCAGCGTCGCGACCCTGCGCCACCCGTCGGACACGCTCGGCCGGATGCCGTCCGGACTGGACGACGGTGGCGACCTCGTGCTGTTCTGCGGCACGCTTTCCCTGCTCGGCGGGAAGTTCGTGTACGGCTCGCGCTGGCGCGTCGACCTGCGGCTGCCCCGCGGCGAAACCCTGACCCACGTGTACGAGACCCAGCGAAGGAGGGCTTGATGCGCACCGGATCGCAGTACCTGAGCGCCATCGATGACGGACGTCGCGTCTACCTCGACGGAAAGCGGGTGGACGGCGTGGCCCGCCATCCGGCATTCGCGCCGATCGCGAAGACGGTGTCGGAGCTGTTCGACCTCGCCGCCGACCCCGCGTCCGGCATGACGCGGCCCGGCCCGAACGGCGAGGTGGTGAACCGGCTTTTCACCGCCCCGCGCAGCCGCGAGGACCTCACCGCGTTCCGCGAGGCCGCCACCACGTGGGCGCGCCACACCCACGGCTGGGTGGGCCGCAGCCCGGACCACGTCGGCGCGTTCCTGGCCGCGTTCGCCTCGCACCCGGACGTGTTCGGCGATTACGCGGCCAACGTGACGGCGTTCCAGAAGCGCGTCGTCGAGGAGGACCTGTACCTGTCCTACGCGATCATCCCGCCGCAGGTTTCGCGCGCCACCACGGCGAGCGCGTGGGACGGCGACCTCGTGCAGGTCGGCGTCGCCGAGGAGCGCGCCGACGGCATCGTGGTGCGGGGCGCGCAGATGCTGGCCACGGGCGGGCCGGTCGCCGACGAGATCTTGGTGTCGTGCATCAAGCCGCTGACGCCGGAGGACACGGACTTCGCGCTCAGCTTCGTGCTGCCGGTGGACACTGAGGGCCTGAAGCTCTACTGCCGCCGCCCGTACGCGCCCGCCGCGACCAGCCACTACGACTACCCGCTCACCACGCGCTTCGACGAGACCGACGCCCTGCTGGTCTTCGACGACGTTTTCGTGCCGTGGGACCGCGTGTTCGTCTACCGCGACGTCGCCGGAGTGCGCAACCAGTTCTTCGCGACGGGCGCGCACGTGCTGGGCAACTGGCAGGCGCAGATCCGGTTTTCGGTGAAGCTGCAGTTCCTGGCCGGCCTGGCGCGCAAGGTCGCGGCGGTCAACGGCGTCGACAAGTTCCCCGGCGTCGTGGAGAAACTCGGCGAGCTGGCCAGTCTGGTGTCCCTTGTGGAGTCCGCCGTGCTGGCCGCCGAGTACACCGCCGAGCCCGACTCGGCCGGCCTTTGGCGCCCCGGCAGCCGCGCTCTGTACGGCGCCATGGGCCTGCAGTCGGAGCTGTACCCCCGCGTGCTGGCCATCCTCCGCGACCTCGTCGGCGGTGGTGTGCTGCAGGTCCCCTCCAGCGTCGCCGACATGACCAGCCCGGAGACGCGCGCGGACATCGACCGCTACATCTACAGCCCAGGTACGCCCGCCGCCGACCGCGTGAAACTGTTCAAACTCGCGTGGGACGCCGTCGGCAGCGAGTTCGCCGGCCGCCACCACCAGTACGAGCTGTTCTACGCCGGCGCGCCCTTCGTGGTGAAGGGCTACTCCTTCGGCAACTACGGCTTCGACGGTCCCCTGTCCGAAGTGGGCCGTTTCCTGGCCGGCTACTCCGAGGAGAGCCAGTGAGCAAACCCGAACGCGAATTCTTCCCGGTGACTGAGGTCGACTTCACAACCTGCAAGGGCGACGACCCGCTCATCACCGAACGCGTCCTGTCCACGGACGAGGTCTCTGGCGTGGCCACACGCATCATGCGGTACGCGCCGGGCGCCGACTCGTCACCGATGGGCGCCCAGGCGCACGACTTCTGGGAGGAGGTCTACATCCTGGAGGGGTCGTTCACCGACCTCACTCTGGGGGAGACCTTCAGCGCCGGGATGTACGCCTGCCGTCCGCCGGGCATGCCGCACGGCCCTTGGCGCACCGAGGAGGGTGTGCTCACCTTCGAGGTTCGTTACCGCGCATGACCACCATGCCCCCTGACTGCACGCCCGGCTCCGGCCCGGTCGACGCGTTGGCGATGCGGACGGCGATGGGCCGGTTTGCGACTGGGGTCGCGGTGGTGACTACCAGCGTCGGCGATGTTCCCCACGGGATGACGGTGAATTCGCTGACGTCGGTGTCGCTGTCCCCGCCCTTGGTTCTCGTGTGCCTGACGACCGGTGCGCGCACTACCGAGGCTGTCGTCTCGGCAGACCGCTTCGCGCTGAACGTCCTGTCAACGCGGCAGGAACAACTCGCCCTCCGCTTCGCGCGGCGCGGTGAGGACCACTTTTCGGGTTTGCCGGTGAAGACGGGATCGCATGATGTTCCGGTGATCCCGGATGCGCTGGTGCACCTGGAGTGTTCGGTTCATCGCGCGTTGACGGCTGGTGATCACGAGATTGTGATCGGTGAGGTGGTGAAGGTGTGTTCGCGGGGAGGGGAGCCGTTGGGGTTCCTCGGCGGGCGGTTCAGTGACGTGGTGGACCGGGGGCTCGAGCCGGTGCCTTGGTTCTTCTGAGGCCGGACGGGGTTGGCTGGTGGTGTCTGGCGAATTGATCTACCGTCAGTGGGTGGCGCCGTTTCCGTATCGCACCTTCACGACCTGTGGGTTGGGTGAAGCGCGCCGGTTTGCGTTGTGGGAGCAGCACAACGAGGAGACGTTGGTGCGTCTGGCCTGTCGGACGCTTTCGCAGGAGTCGTTCGCCGGCTGGGAGACCTCGCTGCGGGTCGGCGAGTTCAAAATCGCGAACATCACCGCGACGGCCCACGTCGTGGAGCGCGATCGGCGGCTGATCCGGCGCGACGAGAGCGACCGGGTGGCGCTGTACTTCACCCTGTTCGGCGAAGCGTTCTTCTACCACGGCAAGGGGATCCAGCTGCAGCAGCCGGGCATGCTGCTGGTGTGCGATCTGGACCAGCCGTTCCTGCGCGGATTCGCCAAAGGGCTGCGCGAGTACGTGCTGATGGTCCCGAAACCCACGTTCGAGGAGCTCACCGGCTGCGCCGTGCCATCGGCCCCGATGACCCGCCGGTTCTCGCTCACCGAGACCGCCGGCAGCCCGGCCGCGGAGTTCGCACGCCTCCTGCGTGACGTGCTGGCCGCGCCGGTGCAGGCCGGGCCTGGCACGGAGGCGCGCATCCGCACCTTACTGACAGACCTGGCCGAAGAGCACCGCCGCCCACTGGCGGCCGAGCACCGCCGCCGAGTGCTGGCCCACATCGATGAGCACCTGGCGGACCACGGGCTCACGACCTCGACGGTCGCGGCCGCCGTCGGGCTCAGCAATCGCCAGCTCACGCGCGTGTTCAGTGAGGGCGGTGGCGTCGGCCGGGTGATCCGGGAGCGGCGGCTGCGGTCGGCCTACGAGCAGCTCACCGCTGATCCGGCCGCGCCGATCTCGCGCGTCGCGCACGCGTGCGGGTTCGCGTCCCATGCGCACTTCTCCCGCGCGTTCCGGGAGCGCTACGGCGTGCCGCCCTCGGAGATCCGCGCCGTTTGACCGGGTCGGCCGTCTTCTTGCCCGCCTCGGCCGCGGCACCGGCGCCCACCGCGCGCCGCCGCGATGCTGGTGTTCGGTACCCGAGAGAGGACACCCCATGAGTGAAGCGGTTTCGCCCGGCCAGGCTGGGCTCGAAGAAGGCCTGGTCGAGCAGGTCGTGGCGTCGTTCGCGGACGCGCCGAGCGCGCGGTTGCGCGAGGTGATGACCTCGGTCGTGCGCCACCTGCACGCGATCGTGCGGGAGACGCGGCTGACCGAGCAGGAGTGGAATTCGGCGATCGAGTTTCTCACGCAGGCCGGCCACATCACCGACGATCGCCGCCAGGAGTTCATCATGCTCTCGGACGTGCTGGGCGTTTCGATGCAGACCGTCGCCGTGAGCAACCAGCTCTTCGGCAACGCGACCGAGGCGACCGTGTTCGGGCCGTTTTACCACGAGGGTTCGCCGGAAGTGCCCAACGGCGGCGACATCGCGGCCGGCGCGCACGGGCAGCCGTGCTGGGTCGAGGGCACGGTCACCGACACCGACGGGAAGCCGCTGCCGGGCGCGCGGCTCGAGGTGTGGGAGAACGACGAGGACGGCTATTACGACGTCCAGTACACCGACGACCGTGTGGCCGGGCGCGCCCACGTCTTCGCCGACGAGAACGGCAACTACCGCTTCTGGGCGCTCACGCCGACGCGCTACCCGCTGCCCGTGGACGGTCCCGTCGGCCGACTGCTCGAAGCCGCCGGCCGCTCGCCCTGGCGCGCCGCGCACCTGCACTTCATGGTTACCCACGAGGGCCATCGCCGGCTCGTCACGCACATCTTCGTGCAGGGCGACGACTTGTCCGACGTCGTGTTCGCGGTGCGGGAGTCGCTGGTGCTGCCGTTCGACCAGCAGTCCGTGGGTACGCCGACACCGGACGGGCGCGACCTCGGCGACGCGACTTGGAGCCGCGTGCGATTCGACGTGGTGTTGGCGCCGGAGGAGTAGGCGGGTCCGACCCGGACGGGCACGCCGCCTTCCCGAACCTCCCCGTCGCTCCGGAGATCGGGTGTGCTCGGGCCGGGCCGCTGTCACGGTCATGGGCATGCGATTGCCCTCAGCGAACCGGAAAGCCGTGTGGCGAGTGGCGCTGACCGCCGTCCTCGGCTTGACGCTCGCGGCCGGGAACGCCGGCGCGGCCACGCCCGCTCCTGGGGTGCGATCCTCGACCACGCAGCCGCCGGACGTTGCCGTGCCGCCGCCTGGTTCGGTGTACGCGTCGTGGACCCGCTCGCACGACGAGCTCGCGGCCCTGGTGCCGAGGCCGCGTCCGTCCGATGTGTCCTCGCCGCGGGCCATCGTCACGGCGTTGCACGAGTCGCTGAACGGTCCGAAGGGAACTTGGAACAGTGCTCGGCTGCGCTCACTCGTCGTGCCCAACGCGGTGTTCATGTCGCTGGGGCAAACCGAGGCCGGCGCGACGACGATCGGCAACAACTCACTCGCCGACTTCCTGAAGGCCGTGCAGGACGTGCACAGCCAGTCGGGTTGGTACGAGTACGTCACCAAGATCATCGACGTGTCGACGGTGGCCAAGAAGGGCGGCGACCTGGCGATCGTCCACTACGCCGGCACCGCGTCGACCACGCCCCACGGAAAGCCCGTGGAACTAGGTGAATCCCAGGCTTCTTTGATGTTCGACGGCGTCCGTTGGTGGGTTGTCAGCGACACTTGGTGATGAGCCAGGGAACCTCGGAGGCCTGAGTTCAGATCCCCACCCGGCGACGGTAATAGTCGTGGGCGAGCTCCCGGATCTCGGCCACGACCCGCTCATCTCCGCGGGGGTCGAGGCTGAACGCGAAGTCCCACAGCGCGCCGACCATCTCGATCGCGATCCGGCAGCTCATCGCGTCGACCGGCTCGCCTTTGAACTCCGAGGCCTTCTGCTGCCACAGCTCGGTGAGCGTCTCGCGGTAGTGGGCGTGGATGAGGACGACGTTGTCCGAGGCGTGCCGGTCGAACCACAGCTCGCGTAGGCCCGGCCATTTCGCGAAGTGCTTGCGGTACGAGGTGATGTTGGCGTCGAGCAGGTCGTGGAACGAGTCGTAGTGCTTGCCGTGCACGCGTTCGACGGCGGCGAGCAGGTCTTGCATGTACTGGGCGGCGACGGCGGCGATCACGGAGTCGACGTCGGGGAAGTAGTGGTAGATCGTGGCCGCCGAGGTGCCGGCACCGTCGGCGATGGCGCGCAGCGTGACTTCGGGGCTGTGCGGACCGTGTTGGTCGATGAGTTTCGTGGCCGCTTCGACGATCTTCGCGCGGCGAGCTCGCCCGCGTTCCTGAGGGGGCAGCTGCTGCTGCCACGGCTGCTGCCCGGCGGTCACGCGGCGAGTTTACACAGCTGGAGCGCTTGACACGGCCGCCTTCCGTGACTGAAACTCAAACCCGATTCGAGTTCGATTATGGAAGGTTCGGTGATCAGTGGACGTCTACGAAGCGCTCTACACCACGCGGGTCATGCGGCGGATGAAACCCGACCCGATCTCGCTGGAGAGCCAGTGCCGCATCCTCGACGCCGCGATCCGGGCGCCCAACGGCGGCAACGCCCAGCCGTGGCAGTTCGTGGTCGTCGACGACCCGGGCTTGAAGACCAAGCTCGCGGACGTCTACGCGCGGTGCCGCGAGCGCGAGTACGCCGACCTCGTGGCTGGTCGGCTCGGTGTACTGAAGTACGAGGAGCGCGACGCGTGGTGGGAGACCATGCGGACGCAGATCAAGCGTTCGGGTGACTACTTCGGGGAGCACTTCGCGGAAACGCCGTTGCTGGTCTTCCTCTTCACGGCCGAAGCGCACTACGGCGCCAACGTGTTCCCGGCTGTGTGGAGCGCGATGCTCGCCGCGCGCGCCGAGGGTATCGGCGGGGTGCTCAGCACGTTGCTGCGGTTCGAGGAGTCCACGGTGTACGAGCTGCTGGGCGTTCCGGCTGACGAGGGCTGGAGCCTCGGCGCGATGCTGGCGTTCGGCTACCCGCTCGGCCGTTGGGGCGTCGCGGCGAAGCGCCGCCCGGTGCACGAGGTGGCGCGGCGCAACGGCTGGGACGGGGCGTTCGGCGTGGAGGTCCCGGAACCCTTGTGGGCGCCGGAGTCCTGAGGTTTCGCGGGGGTTTTCGGTCGCCAGGGGGGCCTGGTCGTTCGGAGGCAAGCTGTGCGGTTCAGAGCTCTGGTCCTGTCCTTTTTCGCGGTTCTCGTCGACGGGTTCGACACGGCCGCGCTGTCGTTTTCCATCCCCTCGCTGGCGCACGAGTGGCACGCGACGGCCGCGGCGTTCACGCTGGCGATCGTGGCCACGAACGTCGGCACGGTCGTCGGCTACCTCGCGGCCGGCCGGCTGTGCGCCCGCTTCGGCCGGCGGGCCGTGCTGCTGACCGGCGTCGGCCTGTTCGCCGTCGGCACGGTACTGACGGCGATGGTGCTGCCGGCGCACTCCATGGCGTTGCTGGCGGTGATGCGCCTGGTGTCGGGGCTTGGCCTCGGGGCGGTGCTGCCTGCGGCGGTGTCGTTCGCGGTTGAGCATTTCGCTCCGGGGTACCGGTCGCGGGTTTCTGTCGCGGTTACGTTGGGACTTGCCGCGGGGGCCACCCTGGGTGGGTTCTTCGGCGGGAAGCTGATCGCCGGAGTGGGGCCGACGGGTGTCTTTTGGCTCGCCGGCGCGGCGACGGTGCTGGTGTTCGTCGCGATGGTCGTGGGGCTGCCGCCTGCGGTTGCTGTCGCTGTTTCTCCGCGCGGGGCTTCGGTTCTGCGGTTGTTCGGGGTGGAATTGCGTGCGAATACTGGGCTGTTGTGGGCGTACTCGTTTCTGGTGTTCGCCTCGTCGTACACGCTGATCTCCTGGGCGCCGACCCTGCTGACGAGCTACGGGTTCACCCGCACGCAAGCCCCGCTGGGCCTGGCGTTCGTGAGTTTGGGCGGCATCATCGGCGGCTTGGTGCTCATGCCGGTGGCCGCCCGGATCGGGATCATGCGCGCGCTGGTGGTGCTTCCTGCTCTCGGTGTGGCTTTCATGATCGTCGCGGGTGTGGCACATCTATCGGGTGTGGCGCTCTTGCTTGTGCTCACCGCCGCCGGCGTCGGGATCATCGCGGGGCACATCGGACAGACGGCGCTCGCTGTTGCGCTGTATGACCTCGACGCTCGAACTACTGGCGTTGGATGGTCCGCGGCGTTGGGCCGTCTTGGCTCGGTCGCGGGCCCGGCGGGCGCCGGGTTGTTGCTGGCGTTGGCCTTGCCGGCCGGCTCGATTCTGCTACTGGCGACAATTCCCGCTTTGGTGGCGATCGGGTGCGCGTTTGTGCTGTGGAGACGGAATCGGGATTCGCAGGTGGTAAGGGCGGCGGCAGAGTCGAGCGTTTGATCGACGTGGCAGGCCGGTTTTTGACTTTTCTGAACCATCTGCCTGCTGCTAGCCGATGCCATCTACTCAGCAGCCGGCGGGTGGCAAAAACCCTCGCTTCTCTCAACTTTTCCCCCGACCTTTCCCCGGCCGACCCCCGATAAAAGGTAAGGACACGGTTCGGGGTTGCTTGTCAAGGTACTCTTTCCAGCCTTGGCAAGTGACCCCGAACCGTAGTGACAGGAAACCTCGACTTCACGCGCGCCTGGCTCGACCTGGTCCGGCATGCCCACCGCCAAGCCCGGGAGTCCGCACATCGGGTACCGCCCCGCGAAGACCTGCTCGCGTCGATCAGCTGGATCGCCCAGTCCGATCTGGCATCGCGGCGGTGATCCACTCCACCGTGTCCTCTAGCGTCATTTCCTCCCCCAGAACAATCTCGCCCTGCACACCCAACCGATCATCCGGCAGATACCACTCCAGCATCTCCTCCGGAGTGAACTCGGCAACCTGAGGTCGAGTCGCATGTCGGCGGACGGTCTCCGGAAACGGCACGTAACCCGCACCGAGCGCATGCCGGCACATCACATCGATGAGCCCGATGTTCACCCCGCCAGGCACATCACGCTCCCGCAAGACATGGCGGCGGACGACGTCCTGCTGGATCAGTGCGGTGCCGCGGCCCCAGCGGGAGCGCAGGGTGAGGGCGGTGGTGGTCTTGCCCGCGCCGGAGGGGCCGCGGAGGAGGACGAGGCGAGGGGAACCCACGACGCGAGTATGACCGTTCAGACATGGCGCGGGCTCGGATCGGCATTGGACGGGTATGGCTCGGCCCGCGACTATGGGTTGACCATCACCGCTGGTCAGAGGCGGTGAAATCGAGGAGGACGTCCGTGGGAACTCCACGCAGCACCTACGCCCCCACCGATCCGCACGCGTTGAAGTTCCGGCGGGCGTTGCGGCACTTCCCGAGTGGCGTGTCGGTGGTGACGGTCGTCGACGGGGACGGCGGGGTGCACGGGATGACGGCGAGTTCGTTCGCGTCGGTGTCGCTGGATCCGCCGTTGTGCGCGGTGAGTGTGAACAAGCCGGGGCGGATGCACCAGCTGCTGCATGGCACGGATGGGCACTTCGGGCTGAGCATCCTGGGCCAGGACCAAGGGGCGATCGCCGATTTCTACGCGCGCCAGCCGTGGAGTGTGGCGGTGGACGTGGAGATGGATCTGCGTCACGGGTGCCCGACGGTGGGTGGTGCGCTGGCGTGGTTCGTGTGCCGGAAGTGGGCCGTGTACGACGGTGGCGACCACACGATTTTCGTCGGCGAGTCGCTGGACTACGGGTCGACGGCGCGGGAGGACCTGCAGCCGCTCGTCTGGCACAAGTCGGCCTACCACGACCTCGGTGACCAGCTCGAACGTCCCCGGGTCACGAAGCAGGGCTGAACCGGCGCGTCACCTGCACGGCCTCGGCCACGAGCTTGTCGATCAGCGCGCTCGCCGACGGGGTGGGTTTGCTGGACGCGGGCATGGTGATGCCGACGCTGTGGCCGATCGGCTCGAGCGACAACGGCAGGCGCGCGATCCCCGGGTCCTCCTCGGTGATCAGGCGCGGCAGCGCGGCCACGACGTCGGTGTCGCGCAGCAGTTGGCGCACGGTGAGGAACGAAGTCGCCTCCACACGGTTGGCGGGCAGGAGCACGTCGTTGTTGTGGAACAGCTCCTCGAGCTCACGCCGCAGCGCCGTCTCCGGGCCGGGCAGGATCCACGGGTATTCGGCGACCGTGGCGAGGTCCACGGTCTTCGCGCCGGCCAGCGGGTGCGAGGCGCGGACCACGAGGACCACGGACTCGTCGTAGAGCTTGCGGCGGAGGAACCCCTCGTCGGAGATCTGCGTGAGCCGCCCGACGATCAGGTCGAGCCGGCCCGCGCTCAGCTCCACCAGCAGCGACTCAGGGGTCCCATCGCGCACGGCCACGGTCAGGTTCGGCCGTTCCGCCTTCAACGCGGCGATGGCCCGCGGGAGCAAGACGTTCGAGCCGAACAGATGCGTCCCCACCACCACGGTGCCGCGTTCGGCGCCCGCCAGCTCCACGACGTGGCGGGCGGCCTGGCGGGCCTGGGCGAGGATCGCGCGCGCGTGCTCGGTGAAGGCCTCGCCGTAGACAGTCGGCGTGAGGCCGCGCGGGCCGCGCTGGAACAGCTCGACCTCCAGGATTTCCTCGAGCTCCCGTAGCCCGCGCGTCGCCACGGGCTGGGTCACGTGCAGCTCGGCGGCCGCGCCGACGATCGTGCCGCGCCGCGCGATGGCGTCGAGCAGCACCAGGTGGCGGAACTTCATCCGGCCGTCGAGCAGTCGCGGCAGCTCACGAGAGGTCATACCGAGCCACTATAGCCATATGCACATATCAACTTAAGACTTTGGCATTTGTCAGGCATAGCTGGAGGTAGCGACGATGAGCAGGGACCACAGCCACGCGGGAAGGCGGACATGACGGTGCTCAAGAGCTTCGTGGACGGGCGGTTCGCCGACAGCGGCGGCGAGCTGTTCGACAAGGTCAGCCCGGTCGACGGGACCCTGGTCGCCCAGGTCGAGGAGGCCGACCAGGCGGTGGTCGACCGCGCAGTGCGCGCCGCCCGGGCCGCCCTCGACGGCGCGTGGGGCCGCACCTCCGACGCCGAGCGCGCGCGGGTGCTCAGGAAGATCGCCGACCGCATCGACGAGCGGTTCGACGACCTGCTCGCGGCCGAGGTCGCCGACACCGGCAAACCGCTCGACCTGGCCCGCCGCCTCGACGTCTCGCGCGCCGCCGCCAACTTCCGGGCCGCCGCCGACACGATCGTGTCGGCCGGGCTCGACTCGTTCCTCACCGAAGGCCCGGCCGGGCGTGCGCTGAACTATGCGCTGCGCAAGCCGCTGGGCGTGGTCGCGGTCATCGTGCCGTGGAACCTGCCGCTGTTGCTGCTGACCTGGAAGGTCGCGCCGGCGCTGGCCGCGGGCAACGCCGTGGTGGTGAAGCCGTCGGAGGAGACGCCCTCGAGCGCGACGCTGCTGGCCGAGCTCATCACCGAGGCCGGCGCGCCCGACGGCGTGTTCAACGTCGTCCACGGTTTCGGCCCCGGTTCGGCGGGCGAGTTCCTCACGAGCCACCCGGGCATCGACGGCGTCACTTTCACCGGCGAATCCCGCACGGGCTCGGCGATCATGCAGGCGGTGGCGCCGCGCGTGCTGCCGGTGTCGTTCGAGCTCGGTGGCAAGAACGCGGCCGTGGTGTTCGACGACGCGGACCTCGGCAAGACCGTCGACGGCCTCGCCCGCTCGACGTTCACCAACACCGGCCAGATCTGCCTGTGCACCGAGCGGATCTACGTGCAGCGCGGCATCTTCGACGAGGTCGCCGCCGGGCTCGCCGAACGCGCCGAAGCCCTGCGCTTCGGCCGCCCGGACGATCCGAACACCACCACAGGACCGTTGATCTCGCGCCAGCACCGCGAGAAAGTCCTCTCCTACTACGAGATCGCCGAGCAGGAGGGCGCGAAACTCCTGGCCGGCGGCGGGATCCCGGACCTCGGCCCCGATCTCGAAGGTGGTGCGTGGGTGCGTCCCGCGGTGTGGACCGGGCTCGGCAACACCCACCGCGTGCTGCGCGAGGAGATCTTCGGCCCGGTCGCGGCCCTCGTGCCGTTCGACACCGAGGACGAGGCGATCCGCCTGGCCAACGACAGCGACTACGGGCTCGCCGCCGCCGTGTGGACCACGGACCTCGAACGCGCCCACCGCGTCGCGGGCGCCATGCGCGTCGGCATGTCGTGGGTCAACACGTGGTACCTGCGCGACCTGCGATCGCCCTTCGGCGGCAACGGGCTTTCGGGCATCGGCCGCGAAGGCGGTGTGCACTCGCTGCACTTCTACACCCAGCCGACCAACGTGTGCGTGGCGCTGTGAACGCCCGGGTCGACGCGGCGATCGACACCGCGGTCTCCCGCCTGCAGCGGGCCGAGCGTGACCGCACGCCCGTGCAGCCGGTGCGCGAATTCCTCGGCGAAGACGACGTCGACGCCGCCTACGAGGTGCAGCGCCGCATCATCTCGGACAAGGTCGCGAGCGGCGCGCGGGTGGTCGGGCGCAAGATCGGGCTGACGTCGGAGGCGGTGCAGCGCCAGCTCGGCGTCGACCGGCCCGACTTCGGCGTGCTGCTCGACGACATGGTGTTCGGCGACCGCGCGGAGATTCCGCTCGACCGCTTCTGCCAGCCGCGCGTCGAAGGCGAGGTCGCGTTCGTCCTCGGCGCCGACCTGCCGAATGGCGCCACGGTGGTCGATGTCCTGCGCGCCACCGACTTCGTGCTGCCCGCGATCGAGATCGTCGACTCGCGCGTGGCCGACTGGAACATCCGGATCACGGACACCGTCGCCGACAACGCGTCCAGCGGCGCTCTGGTGCTGGGCACGCGGCCGGTGAAACTGTCCGAAGTGGACCTCGCCGGGCTTGGCATGGTGCTGGAACACGCCGGCGAGCCGATCTCGACCGGCGTCGGCGCGGCCTGCCTGGGCTCGCCCGCCGTCGCTGTCGCGTGGCTGGCGCAGGAAGTCGCTCGCCGCAGCGAGCCGCTGAGAGCGGGGGAAGTGGTGCTGGCCGGCGCGTGGGGACCGATGGTGCCCGCGACGGCGCCCGGGAGCTACGTGGCCCGGTTCGAAGACATCGGAGAGGTCCGCGTCGGGTTCACCGCCGGGCCGGACGGAGGGAAACGCGCATGAGCACCCCGGTGGCGATCATCGGGTCGGGCAACATCGGCACCGACCTGATGTTCAAGGTGAAACGGCTTTCGAGTGAGCTTGAAGTCGCGGCGATGGTCGGCATCGACGCCGCCTCCGACGGGCTCGCGCGGGCGCGCCGCCTCGGAGTCGCGACGTCGCACGAAGGTGTGGCCGGGCTCGTCGCCCTGCCCGAGTTCGCCGACATCCGGCTGGTCTTCGACGCGACCTCGGCCGGCGCGCACCGGCACAACAACGCGGTCCTGAGCGCCCACGGCAAGCAGCTGGTGGACCTCACGCCTGCGGCCGTCGGGCCGTACGTGGTGCCGACCGTGAACCTCGACGAGCACCTCGGCGCACCCAACGTCAACATGGTCACCTGCGGCGGCCAGGCGACGACGCCGGTCGTGGCCGCGGTTTCGGCCGTGGCGCCGGTGGCGTACGCGGAGATCGTGGCGACGATCGCCGCCAAGTCCGCCGGTCCGGGCACGCGGGCGAACATCGACGAGTTCACCGAGACGACCGCGCGGGCGCTGGAAACCGTCGGCGGCGCCGGGCGCGGCAAGGCGATCATCGTGCTCAACCCGGCCGACCCGCCGATCACCATGCGGGACACGGTGTTCTGCCTGGTTGAAGAATCCGAAATGGACGAAGCCGCCGTCAGCGCGTCCGTCGAGGCGATGGTCGCGCGCGTGCAGGACTACGTGCCGGGTTACCGGCTCAAGCAGCGGGTGCAGTTCGACCGGGTCGACGAGCCGTTCCTGCCCGCGCTCGGGCGCCCGTTCTGCGGGGTGAAGGTGGCGGTGTTCCTGGAGGTCTCCGGCGCCGGGCACTACCTGCCGGAATACGCCGGGAACCTCGACATCATGACCTCGGCCGCGCTGCGGACCGCGGAACGGCTCGTGCAGGTCGCCGCGGAAGGAGCCCTTCGATGACCGGCAAGATCTACGTGCAGGACGTGACGCTGCGCGACGGCATGCACGCCATCGCCCACCGCTACAGCGTCGAGCAGGTGCGCACGATCGCCGCCGCGCTGGACGCGTCGGGCGTGGCGGCCATCGAAGTCGCGCACGGCGACGGCCTGGCCGGGTCGAGCGTGAACTACGGCCACGGCGCGGCCACCGACGCGGGCTGGATCGCCGCGGCCGCCGACGTGGTGAAGAACGCGAAGCTCACCACGCTGCTGCTCCCGGGCGTCGGCACGATCGAAGACCTGCGGGCCGCGCGCGACCTCGGCGTCGGCAGCGTCCGCATCGCCACGCACTGCACCGAGGCCGACATCGCGATCCAGCACATCGGCTGGGCCCGCGACAACGGCATGGACGTCGCCGGGTTCCTGATGCTCAGCCACATGAACTCGCCCGAGGACCTCGCCAAGCAGGCGAAGATCATGGAAGAAGCGGGCGCCCACTGCGTCTACGTCACCGACTCCGGCGGCCGCCTGACCATGCGGGACGTCGCCGAGCGGATCGACGCGTACCGCGAAGTCCTCGACCCGGAAACGCAGATCGGCATCCACGCGCACGAAAACCTGTCGTTGTCGGTGGCCAACAGCGTCACCGCCGTCGAGCACGGTGCCTACCGCGTCGACGCTTCGCTGGCCGGCCAGGGGGCGGGCGCGGGGAACACGCCGATCGAGGCCTTCATCGCCGTCGCCGACCTGCTCGGCTGGGACCACGGCTGTGACCTGTTCGGCCTGCAGGACGCGGCGGAGGACCTCGTCCGTCCACTTCAGACTCGACCGGTGCGCGTGGACCGCGAGACGTTGACACTGGGCTACGCCGGCGTCTACTCCAGCTTCCTCCTCCACGCCGAACGCGTCGCCGGCCGCTACGACCTCGACGTCCGCGCGATCCTCCTCGAAGCCGGCAAGCGGGGCCTCGTCGGCGGCCAGGAGGACATGCTGGTCGACGTCGCGCTCGACCTCGTGGCCACCCGAGAGGCGGCCCCGGCATGATCGAGGACTTCGCGGCGCGGCTCGACGAAGCCGCCACCACCCGCAAGCCATGTGCACAGCTGTCCACGGACCACGAACTGTCGTTGGACGACGCCTACGCCGTCCAACGAGAGCTGGTCGAACGCCGCATCTCCCGAGGTGAGCGCCACTTCGGCGTCAAGCTCGGCTTCACCAGCAAGGCGAAGGCCGCGCAGATGGGCGTCGACGACGTGATCATCGGCCGCCTCACCTCGGGCATGGTCCTTGCCGACGGCGACGAGCTCGATCTGAACACTCTCATCCACCCTCGCGCCGAGCCCGAGGTCGCGTTCCGGCTCAGCCGCGACGTCGAGCCTGGCGAAGTGCCGGGCCCCGACCTCGTGGACGCCGTCGCCCCCGCGATCGAGGTGATCGACTCCCGCTACCGAGACTTCAAGTTCTCCCTTGCCGATGTGGTCGCCGACAACACCTCGGCCGCCGCCGTCGTGCTCGGCCGGTGGCAGCCGCTCGAAGCCGGCCTCGACAACCGCGGCGTGGTGTTCGAAGTGGACGGACGCATCGCCGGCGCCGGCTCGACCGCCGCCATCCTCGGCGACCCGCTGCGTGCCATTCCCGCCGCCGTCCGCATGGCCCAGCGCTACGGCCTCCCGCTCACCGCGGGCACGGTGCTGCTCGCCGGCGCGGCCACCCCGGCGGTGGCTCTCGAAGCCGGCACCCACGTCAGCGCCACCGTCTCCGGCCTCGGCCGGGCCCGCTTCTCCGTCGCAGAACAGGGAGAACCCCGATGACCGAAGCCAAAACGCTTGCGGACAAGGCCAAACCCCGCGGCCGCTTCCCCCACGTGAAACGCGCGGGCGACTTCGTGTTCGTCTCCGGCACGAGCAGCCGCCTGCCGGACAACACGTTCGCCGGCGCCGAGGCCGACGAGTTCGGCACCACGACGCTCGACATCCGCGTGCAGACCGCCGCCGTGCTCGACAACATCGCCGACATCCTGGGCTCCGTCGGCGCGAGCCTCGCCGACGTCGTGCAGGTCACCAGCTACCTGGTCAGCATGAACGACTTCGGTGGCTACAACGAGGTCTACGGCCGCTACTTCGACGAGAACGGCCCGACGCGCACCACCGTCGCCGTGCACCAGTTGCCGCACCCGCACCTGCTCATCGAGATCCAGGCCGTCGCCCACGTGCCGAACGAACGCACCGAAAGGAACTGATCACCGTGACCGACATCAATCCCGTCTTCAACTTCGCCACGTGGGTCTCCGAACACCAGCACCTGCTCAAGCCGCCGGTCAACAACAAGCAGATGTGGGAACGCACGGGTGACTTCATCGTGCAGGTCGTCGGCGGGCCGAACCAGCGCACCGACTTCCACGTCGACCCGTACGAGGAGTGGTTCTACCAGGTCAAGGGCGACATGCACGTCAACGTCATGACCGACAAGGGCCAGCAGACGGTCCACGTGCGCGAGGGCGACATGTGGCTGCTGCCCGGCAACGTGCCACATTCGCCGCAGCGCCCCGAAGCCGGCTCGATCGGTGTCGTGATCGAGCGCGTCCGCGAAGAGGGCACGCTGGAGAAGTTCCAGTGGTACTGCCTCGACTGCGAGCACCTCGTGCACGAGGTCGAACTGCAGGTGCGTGACATCGTGGAGGACCTGCCGCCGGTGTTCGAGCAGTTCTACGACGACGAGTCCCTGCGCAAGTGCGCCAACTGCGGCACGGTGCACCCCGGAAGGTCCGCGCTCTGATGCCACAGGTGATCGACGTCCACACGCACTACGTCCCGCGCGGCTGGCCGCAGCTGGGCGCAGACGGCACGGGTCAGGAGAGCACTCTGCCGTGGCTGCGCGTCGAGAACGAGCGCGAGGCGACCATCATGGTCGGCTCACGCGAGTTCCGGCGTATCCTCGCCAACTGCTGGGACGCCGGCGAGCGGCTGCGCGAGATGGGTGAGGACCAGGTCGACGTGCAGGTCGTCTCGCCGACACCGGTGTTCTTCTCCTACGACCGCACGCCCGCCGAGGCCGTGCGGATCGCGAAGGTCTTCAACGACCTCGCGCTGGAGATCTGCGAGCCGGCCTCCGGACGGCTGCTGCCGTTCTGCCAGGTTCCGTTGCAGGACCCGGATCTCGCGTGCGAGGAGCTCGACCGCTGCCTCGCCGCCGGTCACCGTGGCGTCGAGATCGGCAACCACGTGGGGGATCGCGACCTCGACGACGCCGGCATCGTGATGTTCTTGCAGCACTGCGCGGCCAAGGGCGTGCCGGTGTTCGTGCACCCGTGGGACATGCCGAGCTCGCCGCGGCTGGGCCGCTGGATGTCGCAGTGGCTCACGGGCATGCCCGCGGAGACGCACCTTTCGCTGCTGGCCATGATCCTCGGCGGCGTGTTCGACCAGGTGCCCGAGACGCTCAAGATCTGCTTCGCGCACGGCGGTGGCTCGTTCGCGTTCTGGCTCGGCCGGCTCGAAAACGCCTGGCACGAGCGCCACGACGTGATCGGCGGCTCGGCCAACCCGCCGTCGAGCTACCTCGGCCGGTTCTCCGTGGACAGCGTGGTGTTCGACCCGTCGGCGCTGCGGCTGCTGGTCGACGTCCTCGGCGTCGAGAACATCCTGCTCGGCAGTGACTACCCGTACCCGCTGGGCGAACGGCCGGTGGGCCAGGTGGTGCGAAAGGCACAGTTCCTGTCCGAAGCCGAACGCGACCTTTTGCTCGGCGGCAACGCCGCCCGGTTCCTGTCCCTGCCCGAGGAGGTCACGAGATGACCGCGTACAACTCCTACCTCAGAGCCGACGTGCTGCACACGCTGCAGGAGCCGGTGACCGACCTGGAGGGCGAGCGCTCGTTCCTCGTGGTGTGCCAGGTGCAGGAGCTCTACTTCGGCCTGATCACCACCGAGCTGCGCTTCGCCGCGCAGCACTTCCGCGCCGGCGAGACGCCGTCGGCCGCGGCTGCCCTGCGCCGGGCGGCGGACCACTTCGTGGGGCTCAACGCGTCGTGGAAATCGCTGGAGTGGATGACGGTCGGCGACTTCCTGCCGATCAAGAACGGCCTCGGCTCCGTCCACGGCAAGTCTTCGTCGCTGCAGTCGTGGAAGTACCGCGAGCTGGTGTTCCTGCTCGGCATCCGCCCGCACGCGCTGGCCGACCCGGTGTCGTCGATGCCGGACGAGCACTCGTCACTGCTGACGACCCTGCGCGAGCCGAGCGTCTACGACGAGGCGCTCGCGCTGCTGAACCGGCGTGGACTGTCCATTCCGGACTCGGTTGTGAAGCGTGACCCGCAGGAGGAACACGAGTCGCACCCCGACGCGGTGCGCGCGTGGACCACGGTCTTCTACGGCGGCGACCCCGCGCTGGTGGACCTGCGGTTCTGCGGTGAGGCTCTGATGAAGATCGCGGAGGGCTACGCCGAGTACAAGCACCTGCACCTCGTGGCCACGCGCCGGTCGTTCGGCCACCGGCCCGGCTACTACGGCTCCAGCGGCCTCGACTGGCTGGCGCAGACGGCGATCGAGGTGCCGTTCCCCGAGTTGTGGTCCATGGACCCGGAAGATTCCTGACTGGAGAAAACCCTTGTCGGACTTGACGATCCTCGCGCTGTCGGGAAGCCTGCGCAAGGATTCCCTCAACACGCGCCTGCTCACGGCGGTCACGCAGCTCGCGCCGCCCGAGCTCACCTTCGACGTCTTCGGTGACCTGGCGGCGATCCCGCCGTTCAACGAGGACGACGAACACCCGGCCCCGCCCGCCGTCGCGCAGCTGCGACGCCGGATCCGCGCGGCCGACGGGGTGCTCATCGCCACCCCTGAGTACAACGCGGCCATGCCCGGTGTGCTCAAGAACGGGCTGGACTGGCTTTCCCGCCCCGTGGACGAAGGTCCGGTTCTGGAACGCAAGCACGTCGCGATCATCGGCGCTTCGCAAGGGCCGCTGGGCACCATTCGCGCGCAGCTGAACCTGCGCTCGGTGCTGCACAAGATGAACGCCGACGTGGTGGGCCAGCCCGAGTTCGTGTTGCCCCACGCCCACCAGGCCCTCGCCGACGGCGAGCTGCCGGCGGGTTCGCCGTCGACGGCGATCCTCACCGCCGTGGTCGATGGCCTGGTCGACCTGATCGAACACCGGCGCGCCCTGGCGTCACTCGGTCGGTGAAGCGCTTTCCCCGCCCCGCGAACAACCCCGTCCCCCGAACAACCCCCGTCCCCTGAACAACGGAGTTCCCCCATGACCCAGTTGTCCCCGCCGCCCCGGCAGATGAGAAAGAACATCCTCGTCAGCGTCGCCGGTTCGGCCATCGAGTGGTACGACTTCTTCATCTACGCGTCGGCTTCGGCGCTGGTGCTGAACAAACTGTTCTTTCCGTCGGTCGATTCCGTCGCGGGCACGCTGCTCGCGTTCAGCACGTTCGCCGTGGGGTTCCTGATCCGGCCGGTCGGGGCGGCCGTGTTCGGGCACTTCGGTGACAAGTTCGGCCGCAAGCCGGCGCTGGTCACCGCCATGATGATCATGGGTGCGGCCACGACGGCGATCGGCTTGCTGCCGTCGTACGCCACGCTCGGCGTGGCTGCGCCGATCCTGCTCGTGGTGCTGCGCCTTGTCCAGGGCCTGGCGCTGGGCGGGCAGTGGGGTGGTGCGGTGCTGCTGGTGACGGAGAGCGCGCCCGAGGGCAAACGCGGCTTCTACGGCAGCTTCGCGCAGCTCGGGGTGCCGATCGCGTTGATCTTCTCCAACGTGATGTTCCTGATCCTCTCGGCCGCGCTGTCGCAGGACGCGTTCCTGGCGTGGGGCTGGCGGATCCCGTTCCTGCTCAGCATCCTGCTCATCGCCGTGGGGCTCTACGCGCAGTCGCGGGCGTCGGAAACCCACGCGGCGCCTTCCGAGGAGCCGGCACGGCGGCGTGCTCCGCTGATGGAACTGTTGCGCTCGCACCCGAAGCAGATCCTGCTCGCCGCCGGCGCGACCGTGATCAACGGCGGCGCCTACTACCTGCTCACCGTCTACATCCTGTCGTACGCAACGCAGGCGCTCGGTCTTCCGCGCGGCACGATCCTGGTTGCCGTGCTGATCTCCGCCGTCGCCTCGGGGCTCACGATCCCGGCAGCCGCCGCATTGTCCGACCGCATCGGCCGCCGCAAGGTGTTCCTGAGCGGTGCCGTGGGGCTGGCGGTGTGGGGCTTCCCGATGTTCTGGCTCGTGAACACCGGCTCACCGGTTCTGATCACCGTGGCGCTCGTCATCGCGCAGGTCATCTTCAGCCTCACCTACGGCCCGTGTCCGGCCTTGTTCTCCGAGATGTTCGGCGCGAGTGTCCGCTACTCGGGTGTCTCGGTGGGCTACCAGATCGGCGCGGTCGCCGGCGGTGCACTGGCGCCCATCATCGCGACGTCGTTGTTCGCCGAGTTCCAGACGGCCAACGCGATCGCGTTGTACCTGGCGCTGATGGCCGCGGTGTCGTTCGTTGCGGTGTTCCTGGTGACGGAATCCGTCCGTCGCAAGAAGACCGTCGCTACTCCGCTCGCCGCCCCGGTGGACTGACGAGCTGCCGGCGGGCGGCGCGCGCCGCGCCGCCCGCCGGGTCTCAGCTCAAGCGCACCAGGGCGCTGCCCTCGGCGGTCTGCTCGCCGAGCTGGTTGCGCGCGGACAACGCGATCAGTACGTCCCCGTTGTCCCGCACCTCGGTCACCTTGCCACCACACCAGACTGTGTCGCCGAAGATGTCGGGGCGGCGCAGGCGCACGGAGAACTCCCGCAGCGATCCGGCGTCACCCATCCAGTTCAGCACCGGGTGCGCCATCCAGCCGCACTTCTGCGGGCCGTTGTTGTACGCGCCGGGCATGCCGATCTCCTTGGCCACCTCGGGGTCCTGGTGCCCGAGGCTGGGCAGTACGCGCTCGCTGAAGTAGGTGGGGTCGTAGTTGTTCGGCAGCCGCTCCGGCTCCTCCACGGCCCAGGTGCGGTACAGCCAGGACATCTCGGCCGCCTTGTACCCGGGCGAGCCGATGCAGCCGGCGTAGTAGGCCGTCATGGTGATCTGGTCGATCGGCCCCTTCACGACCTCGGGGACCACGTCGCCGACCCGGACTTCGGCCGGGTTGCGTGGCGCCGCGCCCCGGCGTTCCTCCGTGGTCGCCCAGCGGCGGATCTCCTCCAGCTCCTCGTCGCGGTAGACGTGCTTGTCGCGGGCCTGATACGACAGGCCACCGGACGCCGACGCGCGAGGCACGCGGAACGTGCTGGCCAGCGCCTCGGCGAGCAGCACCCCGTCGCTCTCGCGGCGGTACTCGGTGTGCACGCGCTGGATGGCGAACCGGTCGGAGTGGCGGCCACTGTGCACGGTCACCTTGCCGAGCCGGGCCTGGGGCAGGATCCGGTCTCCGCGGCGGATCGTCTCGTGGAACACCCACTCCGTGCCCGCGTAGATCGGCTGCACGCCGGGAAAACCGAGGCCGACGGCGCCGTCGTAGCTGGAGTACAGGAACGTCGGCGGGGCGATCACGTCGCCGTGCGCGCTCGCGGCCGCGTACTGCTCGTCGTGGAACAGCGGGTTGGGGTCGCCGAGGCCCCAGGCGTAGTGGCGGATGGTGTCCAGCGTCGCCTCGTTGTTCCACGGTTCGACGCGGATCTCCTGACCTTCGAGCGCTGCCGCCTCCGACAGCATCTCGTCGGTGATCTCGGTGCTGAACTCAAGACGCGTGGTGGCCATTGGTGCTCGCCCCCTCTTCCTCGAAGTCGTTTTCCCAGGCCGCCCACAGCTTGTAGCCGACCTTGCCCCAGCCCGACACACCCAGCACGAGGAACGCGATCTGCAGCGACTCCCGCAGCTGCTCGGCCGTGAGCCCGGCGCGTTTGGCCGCGCGCAGGTGGTTGATCGCACCGCCGGTATTGCTCACGGCCAGGTCGAACATGACCAGCAGCAGCTCCTTCATCGCGAGCGAGAGCCCGTCGGCGTGCTGGGTGTAGATCCGCTCGCGGATGTCGGTGTAGTCGCCGGCGAACCCCTCGTCCATCGCGAACATCGTCGAGATGGCGGGCGGGATGTTGCCCAGCGACTCCTGGTAGTGCTGCAACCTGTCTTGTGCGGTCATGCTCTTCCCTTCACCCTTCATTTCCGTCCGATCGCGTCGATCGCGCGGACCCCGTCCGCCAGCACGAGCACGGGGTTGAGCTCCACAAAGGACACCGGCTGGTCGGCCAGCGCCGTGAACAAGGTGGTGATCGCGGTGTTGAGCGCCTCGACGTCACTCGCCGCCTGGCCGCGGTAGCCGGACAGGAGCACGCCGAGCCGGGACTCGCGCAGCGTCGCCAGCCGTTGCCCGGCGGGCCAGCCGTGCCAGAGCACGACTTGGTCGTCGAGCAGCTCGGCGTTGACGCCACCCGGCCGGAGCACGGCGGACAGGCCGTACTCCGGGTCGCGCACCACGGCCACCAGCACTTCCTGCCCCGCCCCGACGCCTTGCTGCACCACGACGTCGTCGCCGTGTTCGGCGCACACCTTCGCGACCCGCTCGTACGCCGCCGTCAGGTCGTCCTCGCCGCGCACGACCGCGACGGCGCCGAGCTCGGACCGGTGCGCGATCGTCTGCCCGGCCGCCTTGACCGCGACCGGGTAGCCCCAGCGTCTTGCCGCCTCCGCCGCGGCCTCCCGGTCGGGGGCGGAAACCCAAGGGGCCCAGGGGAAGTCCGCGGGCAGCAAGGTGGCGATGTCCGGCAGGCCGAGGTACCCCGTGAGGTCTTCGGCGGGTTCAGTCGCGGCTTGCGCACCCGCGTCACCCGCGTCACTCGCCAGCAGGCCCAGCGCTTGCACCGCCCGTTCCGGCGTCGGGACCACGGCCACCCGCGCCGAGGCGAGCCGTGCGAGGAGGGTTTCCGGGATCGGGTCATCCTCGCTGAGGTGGCTGAGCACGACCGGACTCGCGGTGGGGGACCGGGCGGTGAGGACCTCGGTCAGCACCTCACGATCGTGCGCAAGGCTCGATTCGACGGCCACGACGACGTCCGATTCCGGCGCTTCGGACAACGTGGCCACCGTCCGCGCGAACGTCTCGGTCTCGCCGAGGAACGGCACGTCCATGGGGTTGTGCAGCTCGACCCGATCGGCCAGCACTTCCCGCAACTGCCGCCGCGTCGCCTTACCCAACGCCGGCAGCGACAACGCCGGCGCCTGCTGCACGCGGTCGGCCAGCACCACCGCCCCCGCTCCCGACACCGACGCGGCGGCGATCCGCGGCCGCGCGGGCAGCTCGCCGACCACCTGCGCGGTCACCAGGCAGTCGGCCAGCTCGGCGATCCCCGGAACCCGCACGAAACCGGCCTGCTTCAGCACCGCGTGGGAGATGTCGCTGGACCCCACCACCCGCCCGGTGTGCGCGCCCGCGGCGAGCTGCCCGAGATCGCTGTCGGCGATCTTGACCAGGAACACCCGTTTACCGGTGCGCGCGATGGCTTCCGTGACCGCCGGCAGCCAGTCGAGGTCGGTGATGGCTTCGAGGAACAGCCCGACCGTGCGCACGTCGTCGCGGGCCAGGACGCCGACGAGCAGTTCGAGGGCGCCGACATCGAACTCGTCCCCGGTGCTGAACCAGTGCGCGATGCCACCGCCACGGCGCAGGATCGACATGAGCAGCCCGTTGCCGCTCGCACCGCTCTGCGTGATCATCGCGACCGAACCCGCGCGCGCCGGGCCGCGGCCCAGCACGCTCGAGAAGTTCAGGTGCGCGCCGGAAACCACGCTCATCGTGCCCACGCAGTTGGGGCCGATCACGCGCAGCCGCCGGTCGGGCGAGGCCAGGAACCGGTTGAGCTCCTGGCGCGGCGCGCTGTCCGGGCGCTCGAAGCCGCTGCCGATCACGACCGCGACTCGCACACCGCGGCTGTCGAGGTCGTGCAGCGCGCTCGGCACCTGCTCGGCCGGCAGGTTGACGATGGCGGCCTCGGCCGCGTCGACGGGGAGGTCGAGCACGGCCGGCACGGCCGGGTAACCGCCGACGACGGAGTGACGGGGGTTGACGACGAACACGTCACCCGTGAACCCGTAGCGGCTGAGGTAGGCCAGCGGCCGGCCCGCGGGCTTGGCCGGGTCGGCCGACGCGCCGACGACGACCACACTGCGGGGCGCGGTGACGAAGTCGACCAGCGCGCTCCCCGTGGCGAGCTCCGCCATCACGCGGCCCCGGTCACGGTGCCGGTCCACGCGTGCCGCAGCACGCCCAGCACCGCACCGGCGTCGGGAACTCGCTTGGGGTTGAAGAACAAACCACGGTCCTGCATGACTTCCCCGGCCACCCGCTCCAGATCGGGCTCGGCGAGGCCGGTGTCCGCCAGTGTCCGCGGCACACCCGCGCGCCGCTGCACGGTCGCCGCGAGCACGGCCGCGCTGCCCGTCTCCCCGAGCCCTTCGCCGAGCGCCCGGGCCAGGATCGCCTGCTTGGCCTCGGTGTGGTCGTGGTTGTACTCCAGGACGTACGGCAGCATCACGGAGTTCGCGACCCCGTGCGGCACGCCGTACGCGGCGCCGAGCACGTGGCAGACGGCGTGGTGCAGGCCGACCCGCGCGTTGCTGATGACCAGGCCGCCGATGGCCGCGGCAGTGAGCGCATCCTCCAGCAGGTCGACGGGCAGTGGTCCGGTCGCGCCGCCGATCCGGGGCAACGTCTCGGCGAAGCGCCGCGCGCCTTCGGCCGCCAGCGCGTCCGTGAACGGCGACGCGGACTTGGAGTACAGGGCCTCGGCGCAGTGCGCGAGCCCGTTCATGCCGGTGGTCAGGAGCAGCTCGGCCGGTACGTCGGTGAACAGTTCGGGGTCGTACACCACCACGCGCGAGGCGACCTTCTGGTCCCAGAACACGCGCTTGATGCCGCGAGCGTCCGTCGCGCCGCCGCCGGGCGTGACTTCCGCGCCCGACAACGTCGTCGGGATGGTGAGCACGGGGATCTTCGGCTGGTTGAGCTGCACGTGCTTCAACACGTCGGGTGGGGTGAACGTGCTGCACTTGGCCTCGAGCGGAAACCCTTCGGCCAGCAGGATGGAAAGCGCTTTCGCGGTGTCACTCACGCTGCCGCCGCCCACGGCCACCAGCGCGTCGGGCGGGTCGTCGCGCAGCTGCCGCGCCATCGCCTCGGTGTCGGTGATCGGCGCGTGCGGCGCGATCTTGCCGAACTCGTGCCGGACGTCGAAGCCACGCAACGCTTCGCGCGTCGCCTGTCCGGCGGCCGACGCGAGTGAACGCGGGCTGCCGACGAGGCACACCGAACGGGCGGACAGAGCGGCGAGCTCGTCCGGCACCGTCGCGATCGTGCCGGCCCCCACGGTGAGCACCTGCCTTGCCTGGTCGTAACGGAACACGCGGTTCAGCTCCTTTCCCCGGGCCGGTCGGTCCGGAAACGCGCCAATGCGGCTTCGTCGATCTCGAACCCGAAGCCGGGTTCGGCAGGCACCCGCAGCACGCCCTCCCGGATTTCGGGCGGGGTGACCACGAGGTCGCCGTCGAGGTTGAGCAGGTAGGCCAGCTCCGCCGGGTGCTGCGCGGTCACGGGGCTGGCGGCGGCGAACGCGGCGCTGGTGTAGGTGCCGATCGCCGAATCGCCCTGGCTGCCCACGATCGCCTGCGCGCCGACGGCCGCGCAGAACTCGCGGATCCGCGTCGAGGCGCGAATTCCCGTGCGGGCCAGCTTGATGCTGATCATTGTGCAGCGCCGGGCCAGGATCTCGGTGGCGACCTCCCGCGGCGTCGTGCAGCTCTCGTCGCCGAGCACGGGCACGGTCGACTTGGCGACCACGTCGGCGCGGCCGAGCACGTCCTCGGCCGGGCACGGCTCTTCGATCCACGCGAGCCTGTGGTCCTTTGTGGACTCCAGGAAGGTCATCGCGTCGGCCGCGGAGTAGCCGTGGTTGGCGTCGACGTAGATCAACGCGTCGGGGTGCTCTTGGCGCAGCTGCGCAACCAGCCGCACGTCGCGGTCGAGGTCCAGACCGACTTTGACCTTGTAGCTGGTGATGCCGTGCTCCGCGCGCAGTGCCGCGGTCTCGGCCACGACCTCGTCGATCGTGCCCGCGCCGAGGATGGCCGTGCAGCGGACCTCCCGCGCATAGCCGCCGAGCAGCTCGTGGCACGGGACGCCGAGCGTTTTGCCCAGCGCGTCGAACATCGCCAGCTCCACCGCGCCGCGGGCGGTCGGGTTGCCGGCGAGGTGGCGCAGCCGGTGGCCGAGCTCTTCGGTGCCGAGCAGGTCGAGCGACTGCGCGGCCGGGGCGATGACCGTGTCGATCACGTGCGCGATCGACACGGTGGTCTCGCCGTAGATCATCGGCCGGGGGATGGCCTCGGCCAGGCCGACCACACCGTCGGCCGTGTGCACGCGCACGAGCAGGTGCTCGGCGTGGGTCAGCCGGCCCGTCGCGAACTTCACCTCGTGTTTCAGGGGAATCCGGAACGGGATGACGTCGATCGAGGAGATCTTGCTGGTTGTCACCTGTCGCACACCTCCGAGGGAGTTTTCACAGGAACGCGTTCTCGATGACCGAGCGGGTGAGCACCGCGGCGGCCGGGCCCCGCTCGACCTCGCGGCCGAGGTTGAGCACCAGCACGTCGTCGCACAGCTCCCGCACGACGGTGAGGCTCTGCTCGGCGATGACCACGGCCATGTCACCTGTGCGCGCGAGCCGGGTCAGTGACTCGACGAGCCCGCTGACCGCGATCGGGGACAGGCCGAGGGAGGGTTCGTCGAGCAGCAGCACCCTCGGCTGGGACACCACCGCCCGCGCGACGGCCAGCGACTGCTGCTGGCCACCGGAGAGCCGGCCGGCCGCGCGGCGGCGCAGGTCGCGCAGCACGGGGAAGAGCTCGTACGCGAACTCGGTCCGCTCCGCGCGCTTCGCCCGGCCCCGCACCCGCAGGCAGCCTGCGTGCAGGTGCTCTTCCACGGTCAGGTCGCCGAAGAGCTCACGCGACTCGGGGACGAACGCGAGTCCGCGGCGGGCGCGGTCCCACGCCGGCACGCCGGTGAGGTCCTCGTCGCCGAGTCGGATGGTCCCGGCGTGCGGCGTGACGACGCCGGACAAGGCCTTGAGCAGCGTGCTCTTGCCCGCGCCGTTGGCGCCGACGATGCCGAGATACCCACCCGCGGCGACGTCGAAGCAGAGGTCGTGCACGACCGGGATCCGCCCGTACCCGGCGTGGATCCCCTGCGCGGAGAACGTCATCGCAGTGCTCCTTCGGCTCCGGGGCCGATGTAGGCGGCCAGCACGTCCGGGCGCCGCAGCACCTCTTCCGGGCCACCGTCGGCGAGGATCTCGCCCTCGGCCAGCACCACCGTGCGGTCGGCGACCCGCCGGACGAACCCCATGTCGTGCTCGACGAAGATCACCGTCGCGCCCGAGGACCGGACGTAGTCGAGCACGCGGTCGGCCACCATTTCCTTGTCCTCCACGGGCATTCCCGCGCTGATCTCGTCGAGCAGGAGGAGCTCCGGCCGGCTCATCAGCGCGCGGCCGAGGTCCACCAGCCGCCGTTCGGGCGCCGAGAGCAAGTCGACGTTCACCGCGGCCTGGTGCTCGATCTTCAGCTGCGCCAGCACTTCGTGGGCCCGATCGACAAGATGCTTCTCGTCGGTCAGGAAGCCGCGGCCGCGGAGCACAGCGCCGAGGAACCGGCTGGGTTTTTGCTGACCCGCGAACGCCCCCGTGGCCAGCTGGTCGAGCACCGGCAGGCCGGCCACGAGCCGAGAGTCCTGGAACGTGCGTCCGATGCCGAGCCCGGCCCGCCGCCACGCACCCACGCGGGTCAAGTCGGCAGAGCCCCGCGTGGTCTGCAAGGTGATCGCGCCGCCGGTCACGGGGACCAGGCCGCTGATCGCGTTGAACAGTGTGGTCTTGCCTGCGCCGTTGGGCCCGACCAGGCCGGTGACCGAGCCGCGCTCCACGGAGAAGCTCACGCCGCCCACCGCGACCAGCCCGCCGAAGCGGACGAGTACGGAGTCGAGGTCGAGGATCGCGTCAGCCACGGCTGCCGCCAGACGAACGCAGGTTCACCAGCGAGCGCAGCCCACCGGGCCGCAGCACGAGGATCACGAACAGCAGGCCCGCGTTGAGGTAGCTGCCGAAACTGCCGCTGCTGGGCAGGAACTGCTGCACCACCACCATGATCAGCACACCCGTGACCGTGCCCCACACGCTCCCGACGCCGCCGATCACGATCATCGTGAGCAGCAGCAACGTCAGCTCGAGCGTGAAGTTCGTCGGCGTGATGAACGTGAGGACCGCGCCCAGCAGCACGCCGCCGAGCCCGCCGAGCAGGCTGCTGAACGCGAACGCCAGCATCCGCGTCAGGGGCACATTCACGCCCATCGTCGCGGCGGCCTTCTCGTCGGTGCGCACGAGGGCGAATGCGCGGCCGATCTTCGAGCGCGTCATGCGCTGCACCACGATCAGTGCGACCGCCGCGAACACCACGGCGACGAGGTAGGCCTGATCACCGCCGAGGTCGACGAGGATCCCGTTGTCGCCTTGCGTGGGTGGCCACAGCTGGATCGCGAGCAGCGCGGCCTGGGAGAACGCGAGAGTGAGCAGCGCCAGGTACAGATCACGGGTGCGGATGATGGCGACTCCGATGATCGTGCCCGCCACGGTCGCGGCCACGGCGCCGATGATCAGCCCGCCCACGGGGCCGAAGCGAGGCTCGGAAACCGCGTACCCGTAGGCGCCCAGGGCCATGAACGCGTTCTGGCAGAAGGCGAACTGCCCCGCCTGCCCGAGCACGACCGTGTACCCGAGCGCAGACACCAGGTACGCGGCGAACAGGCCCACCACGGTCTGGATGTACCCGCCGCCGACGTCGGCCCACACGGCGACGACCACCGCGACAAGCACGACCCCGGCTGTGGTCCACAGCGAACCGACGTAGCGCTTCTCGCCGGCCGGCGACGTCACCGTGCTGGGTGTCGGAACTCGCAACCGGCCGAGCCACTTCTCCACCGGCAGCGCGGAATCGCGGACGGCGGCCCGCACTCGGCGGGGGACGTTGACAGTGGTCATGCGCGTGCTCCGAACAGTCCGGTGGGCCGCGTCAGCAGGATCACGAGCATCACGCCGAGCGACACGAAGGCGCTGTAGCTCGCCCCGATCGACCCCGACACGACCGACTGCACGACCCCGATCAGCACCCCGCCGACGGCGGCGCCCGGCAGGCTGCCGAACCCACCGAGGACCACGGCGGCGAAGCTGTCGAACGTGTACTGCTGCCCGAGGTCCGGGGACAGCAGGTAGGTCGGGAAGATCAGCGCGCCGCTCAGCGCTGCGAGGCCGCCGCCGACGCACCACGCCAGCGTGGAGACCCGCGCCGGGTTCACGCCGACGACCGTGGCGCCGAGACGGTTGCTCGCGACCAGCCGCATCCGCAGGCCGGCCGACGTGCCGCGCAGCACCAGCGTGAGCCCGGCGACGAGCACGAGGCTCACCACCATGAGCACCACGTCGCTCGCCGACCAGCCGAGCCCCGGCACGATCGGCGAGCGGCCCGCGTACGGCGTCATCGTCTTGGCCTCGGCCCCGAACGACGACAGGAACAACCCGCCGGCGACCTCGGTGACCGCGATCAGCACGATGATCTGGGCGAGCAGGCTCGCGCCGCGCAAGGGGCGCAACGCGATCTGGTCGACGACCACACCCGAGGCGACGCCCGCGGCGACGGCGCCGAGCATGACCACCCACGCGGGGAACCCGTGCGAGCCGAGTTCCCACGCGACGTAGCCGCCGAGCATCATCTGGCTGCTGTTGGCGAAGTTGACCACACCGGTGGCGCGGTAGACGAGCGTGAAACCGAGTGAGACGAGGGCTAGGGCGAATCCGTTGACGATTCCGGTGCCGAAAGTGGCGGTGGTGACCATCGATCAGTCCTCACTGGGGCCAGGTCAGTTCGCGGTGAGCTGGTTCTGGGTCGTGTCGCTGCCGAAGAACGAGACCTTGCCGCCGGAGATGCCGTAGAAGTTGGTGCAGGAGTTGCCCTTGTGCGAGGTCGTGGAGAACGCGATGGGGCACGGCAGCTCGGGCGTCTTGAACGGCTGCATCGTCTCCAGGCCGGTGACCAGGCCTTCGGGGGTGGTGTCCTTGGCGTTGCGCAGCCCGGCGATGAACGCCTTGGCCGCCGCGTAGGCCTGCACCGTCCACACGATCGGCTCGGTGGTCGGGTGCTCGGCCTTCCACGCCTTCATGAAGTCGGCCGTGCACGGGTCCCCGACGGGACACGCCAGCGGGGTCAGCGCGTAGTAACGCACCTTCGGGTCCGATTTCGCGAGCTGGTCGAGCGAGGTGTTGGACCCGGCGAACGTGACCAGTGGCAGGTAGGTGGCCTGGTGGATCTCGGCGTTGATCACCGCGGCCATCGGCGGCGCGGTGATACCGAGCAGCACGGCGTCGACTCCGGCGTCTTTCAGGCCCTGCACCTGGCTGGTGGCGTCCGTGGCGTTGGCGGCGATCTTCTGCGTGGAGTCGACGGTGAGGCCGTACTTGGCGAGCGCGTCCTTGGCGCCGGACAGCGCGGCGTCGCCGTACGCGTCGGACTCCACCATCATGCCGATCTTCTTGGCGCCCATGGAATGCACGAGCTTCGCGATGCCCGTGGCGACGTCGTTGGAGGAGAACGCCGGGGCGAACGTGTACTTGTTGAGTGGCGAGGTGAGCTGCGGGTTGATGCTGCCCGGTGTGTAGAACGGGGTTTTCGTGCTGCTCGCGACCTGCATGGTCGACAACGCGGTGGGCGTGAAGGCGGGCCCGTAGAGCACGGAGACCTTGTCCTGCGTGATGTACTTGCGCGCCACCGTGACGGCGGTCGCCGGGTCGCTCGCGTCGTCGGCGTAGAGCAGTTCGACGGAGTGGCCGTTGACGCCGTTCTTGGTCAGGTCGGCGAAGGCGAGCTTGGCGGAGTCCTGGTAGACCGCGTCGAACGCGGCGTCGGCCCCGGTGAGACCGAATTGCACGCCGATCTTGATGCTGTCGCTGCTCGATCCGCTCGAGCCGCATGCCGTGAGCACCGAGGCGGCGGCAGCGACGGCGGCCACCAGCGCGAGTTTTCGGTGCCGCCTGGGAAAAGTCATCATCATTCCTCCGCGTCATTGGTTCGGATGATTCGAGACGACGACGCCGGCGGCGGGGACCAGATCCGCAGGAGGCGCACTGTGAGTGCAGATTTTTACTGTCAACTCAGTCCAGTGTCAAGGCTCTCGCCGTTGATCTTTGCGCCGGTCAGTGGCATACATCCTGCTCACCTGGGATGCAACGGACGTTGCGGGATTGACATCGGGGCCGATTTCGATCTTGGTTGGGGATGGTTGATGTTTTACTGGTTGAACTGAGGGTAAAACTTGTAGAGTGGCGTTTCACCGTCCGATCGAGTTCCGCCAACCCGACCCCCGCCGGCGCAGGAGCGACACATGGCCTCACCCCCCGAGCAGTCCGACGAGCCGCGCAGCACTTCGGAGGGCGTGCACATCGGCTCGAAGCTGCGCGAATGGCGCCACGAGAGCCGGACGACGCTCACGGAGGTGTCCGAGGCGGTCGGGCTTTCCGTCGGCTACATCAGCCAGGTCGAGCGCGGTCGCGCGAACCCGTCGCTGGAAGCGTTGAAGCGGCTGGCCGACGTGCTCGGCCACACCGTCGGCGAGCTGTTCAGCAACGAGGCGCCGCCCGCGAACCCGTTGCGGTACTCGGTTTCCAAGAGCGGGCAGCGCAAACGCATCCAGTACCCGGGCTCCGGGATCATGAACGAGCTGCTCAGCCCCGACCTGCAACACCAGATGGAAGTGGTGTGGGTCGAGGCGCCCGTGGGCGCGACCAGCGGCGGGCACCCGCATTCGCACGTCGGCGAGGAGTGCGGCATCGTGCTGTCCGGCGTGATGATCTTCTGGATCGGCGACGACGAGGTGAAACTCGAAGCGGGCGACGCGATCTACCTCGACTCGACGGTGCCGCATCGGTGGCATGTCGGGGAAGGCGAACCGCTCAAGGCGGTCTGGCTGATCACGCCGCCCACGTTCTAGGCGGGGGCTGCTGGAGTTCTGGCTGGTGCAGGGCTGAGCTCGGTGCGGAGGTCGTACCGGTCTCGGTGTCGGGTGTCTACTGTGGACTTGGTTGCGTGGTTGTCCACAACTCGAGCCCGCTGTGGACAACTGAGCAGATCGGCGGGTTTTGGCGGTGTGGTCCGATAGAATGGGACTAGGGCCGCCCCCGGGAGGGTGGGGGTTTGTCGTCGCGGGGTTGGCGGCTGGCGCTGGGTGGTGCGGGGAGCGGCAGGGCGGTGCTCAGAGCCGGATTCCCGCCCACTGTGCGAATCCGGCGAGTGAATCCGTTGTGCGCCGCTCGGCGGCCACGAGTGCGCGCACGGTCTCCGCGACCGACGGGTGGCGGCGGGTGGCGTTGGGTGCGACTGTGCGGGCGGCGTTCAGCTCGGCGAGTGTCTTCTCTCGGTCGCCGTTCAGCATCCAGGCGCGGGCCATGTCGATGTGGTGGTGCCCGACGCGCTCGGGCCGCCGCGAATCGACCACGGCCACCGTCGCGGCGCGGCGTACGGCCTCGCGGGCGTTGTAGTTCTCCACGGGAACGGCGCACCAGTGCACCACGATGTTGGTCGTGCTGGCATCCACGTTGTAGTACGGCGTCTCGGGCGGCGCGAACTCCTCGGCGAACGCGCGAGCCTCCGACAGGTATTCGTCGGCCTCGTTCGGGTCACCGGCTCGCGCGGCGAGGACGGCAGAGCGCAAGTCGAGCTGGATCGCGACCGCCCGGTCGTCGGCGCCGTCCTCGACGTATCGCCGTGCCCGGTCGAGCAGCCGTAGTCCGGTGCGGTAGTCGCCGTGCTGGAGGTAGCGCGTGCTCCGGTGATAGGCGCTGATGGCGACGCGCAACGGGTCTCCGGTGTTCGGCGCGAGCTGGATGTGGCGCTCGGACGCGATGGCCGCGAGGTCGGCTTGCCGGAAGCGCCCGGCCACCGTGGCCGCCATGCGGTAGGCGTCGTGCAGCGCCGCGCGCGCCAGTTCACCGGCGTGGTCCTGCTCTTCGGCGAGCACGTAGAGGTGGTGAAGCAGGTGCGGCAGCTCCGCGAGTACCTCCGCGTTGCGCAAGGACTGGACCCGAGTCGCCATCGACGCCAAGCGCACCGTGACGGCGCCGAGAGGAATCGGATCACCCTCGGGCCGAGGGTCGTCGTAGGCGTCGAGCGCACCACGCAACTCGGCGACGCCCGCTGATTCCTGGCTCGGCTCTTCGAGCACCTCGTTTTCGCGGGTGCCGTAGAGAGTCGACACCTTGATCCCGAGCACTCGCGCGGCGCCGGCCACAAACGCCGCACTCGGCGGCTTGCTGCCCTGCTCCACCTTCTTGACCAGCGACTGCGAAAAGTTGGTGCGCTGAGCCAACTGCAGCTGGCTCAGGCCCGTTAACTTGCGGGCTGCCTTCAGCCGATCGGCGACGCTGTCGCCCGGAAGCGCGGGCACGTGCATTCGCGGTGCTCCTGCCGTCGGCCGGTGTCCCTTCGGTGTCCCTCCAGCCTACCAATCACTTTTAGCCTAAGGACTGTCACTATCGGCAACAAATCGGACGGAGGCGCGCGCGATGACCGCCCTGATCCAACGATCCGCGCTCGACCAGCTTGACGCCGTCGCCGCGCGACTGGACGAGGTCCGCGTCGCCGAAGGATGGACGCTGCGCGGGCCGGGCGCGTCCTCGGCATGGCCGCCGGAAACATCCTGGGCCTGCGGGTCCGGGCAGGCACCAGCACCACGCTGCCGCTGCTGGATGCTTACGCAGGTCTGCTCGGCTACGATCTGCACGTGCTGCTCGTCGAGGACGATCCCGGCGTCCGGCGGCCCGGCTGGCGGGAGCGCATGCCCCACGGCGACGTCACCGGCGACGACCTTGCCATGTCCGAGCCGTGGCACCTGCAGCGCCACCTGCACACCCTCCGTCGGCAAGCGGGTCTGACTCGCGGCGAGGTCGCCGAAGCTCTGGGCATCGCGGTTCTCGCGTTGTGGCGCTTGGAAACCAACCCCGTCGCGATCGACGCGGCGATGATGAACGTGCTGATGTACGCGCGTTTCTTCGGTTACACCGTGCGTTTGCACCTCGTCGAGCCGTTGGAGATGTCAGCCGTGGGCAAGTGGATAGGCGACGACGGAGGTGTGGTCTACGACGGAAAACCCGTAACCGGTGACGATGAAGACCACCCCGACGTCGAATGAACTCCCGGCTGCCGCGTGCTGACCCCGACCAGTCGCGGCGGCCGGGTTCCAGCCGCTCACCCGTCAGTGCCTGCCCCCGTCGATCGGCGCCCGGAAACGGTGAAGGGGGCGTTCGCGAGGAACGCCCCCTTCATCAAGTCAGCGCAACTCAGTCCGTGCCGGACTCCATCGCGGCACTGTCCAGAAGTTCGACGTCGTCGGTCTTGCCGCGGGAGGCGATGGCCTGGGCGCCGCCCTCGGGCATGGCGCCGATGAGGCCGGTGGAGGCGGCCTGGGCGGCGCCGATGAGGGCCGGGTGGGAGCCGCTGCCGACCATGCCGAGGCCCGCGTACTGCTCGAGCTTCGCGCGGGAGTCGGCGATGTCGAGGTTGCGCATGGTCAGCTGGCCGATGCGGTCGACCGGGCCGAACGCGCTGTCCTCGGTGCGTTCCATCGACAGCTTGTCCGGGTGGTAGCTGAAGGCCGGCCCGGACGTGTCGAGGATCGAGTAGTCCTCGCCGCGCCGCAGGCGCAGCGTGACCTCGCCCGTGATGGCGGTGCCGACCCAGCGCTGCAGCGACTCGCGCAGCATCATGGCCTGCGGGTCGAGCCAGCGGCCCTCGTACATGAGGCGGCCGAGGCGGCGGCCTTCGTTGTGGTAGCTGGCGACGGTGTCCTCGTTGTGGACCGCGTTGACGAGCCGCTCGTACGCCGCGTGCAGCAGCGCCATGCCCGGGGCCTCGTAGATGCCGCGGCTCTTGGCCTCGATGATGCGGTTCTCGATCTGGTCGGACATGCCGAGCCCGTGGCGGCCGCCGATCGCGTTGGCCTCCAGCACGAGGTCGACGGACGTCGCGAACTGCTTGCCGTTGATCGACACCGGCCGGCCGAGCTCGAAGCCGATGGTGACGTCCTCGGGCTCGATCTCGACGCTCGCGTCCCAGAACCGCACGCCCATGATCGGCTCGACGATCTCGATGCCGGTGTCGAGGTGCTCCAGCGACTTGGCCTCGTGGGTGGCGCCCCAGATGTTGGCGTCGGTGGAGTAGGCCTTCTCGGTGCTGTCGCGGTAGGGCAGCCCGTGGGCCACCAGCCACTCCGACATCTCCTTGCGGCCGCCGAGCTCCGTCACGAAGTCCGCGTCGAGCCACGGCTTGTAGATGCGCAGGGCGGGGTTGGCCAGCAGGCCGTAGCGGTAGAACCGCTCGATGTCGTTGCCCTTGTAGGTGGAGCCGTCGCCCCAGATCTGGACGTCGTCTTCGAGCATCGCGCGCACCAGCAGCGTGCCGGTGACCGCCCGGCCGAGCGGCGTGGTGTTGAAGTAGCTGCGGCCGCCGGAACGGATGTGGAACGCGCCGCACGTCAGCGCCGCGAGCCCCTCCTCGACCAGCGCCTCCTTGCAGTCGACCAGCCGCCCGAGCTCCGCGCCGTACGACGTCGCACGCCCCGGCACCGACTCGATGTCGGGCTCGTCGTACTGCCCGATGTCGGCCGTGTAGGTGCACGGCACGGCGCCTTTGTCACGCATCCACGCCACCGCAACGGACGTGTCGAGGCCACCGGAGAACGCGATGCCGACCCGCTCGCCGACGGGAAGGGAAGTGAGCACCTTGGACATGGGTATGATTATGCATCAGTATGTATGACTGTGCATAGTCGGGGCGGGAAGTCGTGACGCAGATCGCTCCGGAGAGCCTCGCGGACCTGGCCCGACACAGAAGACGGGTGCCATCCCCACGAAGAGGATGACATCCGCGGTTGTGGCGAACTCGCAGACATCACGCTGGCGGTTCGCTCGGGCTGAAGGTGCACTCAGGCGAGTGGACTGATCGGCAAGTCGACTCCGCGCCGGGGTTGCGCCGGGTCGGCGGAAGATCGAGGCTCCGCCTGTCCTCAGCAGGCGCCGCTCTTGATGAGAGTCGGTCCTGGTGCGGAATCGGCTCATCGGCGTTGGACGGGGCCGATCCGGCCAGGCGTGGCAACCGGCGCTGCGGGTTGCCCGGAAGCGAAGACGGGTGCCACCCCCACGAAGAGGATGGCACCCGTCCTTCAGCACAAACCCTCAGGCCTCACCCACGCGGATCGAACGGAATCCCTGCCGGCAGCGAGGCCGCCAGCAAGTCGTTGTACCGCGCGTCGTTGATCTTGATCGTCGCCGAGCCGAAGTCGGCGGACATGAGCTTGTCGCGCAGGGCCGTGGAGGGGTAGCCGTCGTAGCCGACGAGCGGGGGGTAGCGCCAGTTGTGGTAGTGGTTCTCCGGCGGTTCGTCGTTGTCGTTGGCCAGGCGGAAGAAGTGCGTGCCCAGGCCGTCCTTGTGGTAGACGACCTTCGGGTGCGAGCCGTCGAAGCGGACCTGGGAGCGCGGGTACGTGACCTGGCTGCTGTGCTGCGTGGTGGTCACGAACTCGACCTGGTTGCTCGCCTGGTTGATCCAGGAGATCACGTGCTCCCAGTCGTGGCGGTGGCCGCCGAGACCGCTGCCGGCGACGGCCTGGTCCTTCTCGAAGTAGCTGGCGTAGACCACTGCGCACCAGCCGTTGTTGCACTTCGAGCGGGAGTAGGTCTGGGAGTTGTCGAGGTCGGACTGGTCGTGGCAGCTTCCGTTGACCGCGCCGGTGGTGTTGAGGCCCGGGGCGAGCGTGCCGTCCGGGCCGATGGCCGGCGTGGCGTAGCAGCCGTCGCCGTCGTAGTCGTACGCGGGCGAGAACGACTGGTCGTAGCCGCCGGCGTTCTGGGGGAGGTTGTGCGGGGGATCGGCGTACGCCGCGGCCGCCGGGATCACCAGCGCCAGCACGGTGGCGCCGAGGACCGCACCGAGCCGTTTGAAGGTTCGCATAAAGGTCGACCTTCCGAATGGGGACAGGGCGTTGATCATGCTGGCGCACCCGGCCCCCGGGGAGAAGGAGTTGGACCCGAAAAGCCCGCGACGAAGGTGGGTCGCGGGCCTTTCGGGCCGGTGAACACTCACTCCGCGCGCAGAGATTCCACCTTGGTGACCTGGCGCAGCAGCGGAATCGTGCACGCGGTGACCATGAAGACCGCCGCCACGGCCGCGCCGGCCATGCTCGCGATCAGCCCGACGTCGAGCTTCAGCGGGATGTCCGCGGCCCGCAGGATCGGCAGCGTGAGCCCGGTACCCGACAGAACCGCCAGCACCACGCCGATCAGCACCGGCAGCGCGGTCTGCGCGAACGAGCTGCGGGCCAGCACGCTCAGTGGAACACCTGAAGCTGCCAACGCGGCCAATGCCCGGCGCCGCTCGGTGATCTGCTCAACCGCCAGCATCAGCAGGCTCAGCGCCGCGACCGCGAGCACGAACAGCGACGCCGTGAGCAGTACCGCGCGGATCGTGGCCAGGACCCCGGCCGGTGCGCTCGGCCGCTCGTCCGTGTCCACCACGACGTGCCAGGTCAGATTCGAGACGGCGGCCGCCACGAGGTCGGCCACGGCCGCGGGTGTCCCCTGGCCCGTCACGTACACCCTGGGCAGCCCGGTCGGCTGCGGAAGACCGGCGACCGCTCCTTCGGTGACCAGCAGTGTGTCCTCCAGGCCCCGCGCCGCCGAAGTCGCCGGTACCCGCACCACATCTGCCGGGGCCGTCCACATCGGACCTCCGGAGACCGAGGAGGACGTCGTGAGCCGCACCGGTCCGGTCGGCACCCGCGTGTCGCCGATCGCGAACACGCTTCCGTCCACACAGGACGTTAGCTGCGCCCGCATCGCCAGTGCGGCACACGAACCGACCTCCATGCCGGTCCACTGGTCGCCGGAAACCGCCGACACGCTCCGGATCGTGCCCACCCGCGTCAGCCCGGCCACGCTCGAAACGCGCTGTTGCGCCTCGGCGGCCGTAGCCTCGTCCGCGATCACGCTCACGTGTGCCGCGCCCGGCCACGACGGATCCGTGTTGGCCTCGGTCGCCTCGGCCGCGAGCAGGGAGTTGAGGACGACCTGCAGCAGGATGCTGCCCGCCACTACGACGACCAGCCCCGACACGACCCGGCTCGGCGTACCGCTGTCGAGCTGCAACCGCCGCACGGCGAGCTGCCACGCGGGCGACCCGCCGCGCAGGCGGCCGGCGATCCCCTCGACGATCCACGGCAGCAGCACGGTCACGCCCACCAGTAGGAAGACGGATCCCACGGTGAGCGCGATCAGCACGCTGTCGCTGCCGTGCCCCGGTTCGGTCGCATACGCCGTGCCGATGAGCAGCACCCCCAGGCCGGTGATCACCCAGCGCCACCACATTCGCCGGCGCACCGGTTTGGCCTGGCGCACCACACCGAGCGGTTCGACGATCGTGCGCCGCAGCCCGAACAACGCCGCCCCGACGGCCAGCGCGGGCACGAGCACCAGCACCAGGACCGCGAGCGGCCACGGCGGCACGAAGTCCTCGCCGAACACGCGGTAGCCGAACAGGCCGAGAGACCCCAACGTCGGTCGCACCGCGAGGAACAGAGCCACGCCGAGCACCAGGCCGATCGTCGCGCCCAGCAGCGACTCCCCGGCCGCGACCCAGCGGATCTGCCGTGCGTCCACGCCGAGCAGCCGCAGCGCGGCCAGGCGTTGATCGCGTTGCGCCGCACCCATGCGCGACGCCGTGGTCACGAAGATCAGCAGTGGCAGCAGGAGCGCCACCACCACCGGTAGCACCGCGATGAGCAGCGAGGTCGCGACGGCCAGCCGCGGCGGTTGCCCGCCGCCGTAGCCGTAGATCGTCCGCACGTCCGGGCTCGACTTCGCGTCCTCGACCGTGGTGCCGTACCAGGCCGTGATCTCGCCCGCGTCGACGAGCCCGGGTTTGGCGATCGTGCCCGCCGGCGCCGCGGGCATCCGGGCCCGCAGACTGGCGCCGTCCGGGCCGGCGAGCAGGCGCGCGAGCTCGGGCGACACGATGAGCTCGCCGGGCTTCGGCACCGCGTTGAGCCCGGGTGGCACCGGCGCGTGCGGTCCACCGGCCGCGACCGAGCGCAGGTCCACGAAGTGGTTTCCCTGGATCGCCGACCACTTGACGACGTACAGCGGGTCGACGCCGGGCTTCGGCTGCGTGCTCTCCGCGGTCGCGGCCGCGCGGTCTTCCCGCGCGTCGACGACCGAGCTCACCGACGCCGCCGGCAGCAGCACCGCCACCACGAGCCCGATGCCCACCGCCGTCATGGCCAGGCGTAGCAGCGCCTGTCCCGACATCCGGCCGCCCCCGACGGCCAGCCGGAGGCCGAGAAGGAGGTTCGCGATCACTGCGCGAACTCCCGGTCCGCCACGCGCCCGTCGCGCACCACGATCTCGTGGTCCGAGTACGCCGCGACGCGTGCTTCGTGCGTCACGAGCACGACGGCCGCGTTGGTCTGCCGCGCGGCTTCGGTGAACATGCGCATGACCTTCTCGCCGTTGAGCGAGTCGAGCGCGCCCGTCGGCTCATCGGCGAAAACCACCTTCGGCTGGGTCACGAGCGCGCGCGCCACGGCAATGCGCTGCCCCTGCCCGCCCGAGACGTCGCCCGGGCGCTTGTCCGCGACGTCGGACACCTGCAGCCGCTCGAGCCACTCGCGCGCGACGCCCTCGGCCTTGCGCCGCGCGACCTTCGCCAGGCGCAGCGGCAGCGCGACGTTCTCCAGGCACGTCAGCTCCGGCACGAGCTGCCCGAACTGGAAAACGAAGCCGAACTCCGTGCGCCGCAACGCACTGCGCTCGCGGTCACTCATGGCGACGAGGTCGCGGCCGCCGTAGGTGATGGTGCCGGCGTCGGGGCGGACGATGCCGGCGAGGCAGTGCAGCAGCGTCGACTTGCCGGAGCCCGACGGGCCCATGATCGCGAGCACCTCCCCGGCCGCGACGGACACGCCGGCGCCGCGCAGCGCCTGTGTCGGGCCGAACGCCTTCTCCAGGCCATCGGCGACGAGCAGGGGTTCCGTCATGACCGCACCTCGCTCGCCAGTTCGTCGAGGCGCGCGGCCGTGAGCTCGAGCCAGCGCAGGTCGGCTTCGAGGTGGAACAGCGCGTGGTCGCAGATCAGCTGCGTCGCGAGGTCGCCCTCACGCTTGCGGCGTGTGAGCTCGCGCATCATTTCGAGGTGCTTGCTGCGTTGCGCGTCCAGCACGGTCGTGGCGCTGCGTCCGGACAGCAGCGCCAGCACGACCTTGGTGTAGAGCGTGTTCTGCAGGTACGGCTCGGGGTTCTCCGGCGTCGCGAGCCAGTGTTCGACGTCGGTGATGCCGGCGTCGGTGATCGTGTAGCGCTTGCGCTCCGGCCCGTCGCCGGCCTCGACGCCCGCGACCTCCACGAGGCCGTTTTTGAGCAGGCGCGAGAGTGTGGCGTAGACCTGCCCGTAGGCGAGTGGCCGGTCTTGGCCGAACTGTTCGTCGTACGCGCGTTTCAGGTCGTACCCGTGCCGCGGTCCTGGCTCGAGCAAGGCGAGCAGGGTGGTCCCCACTGACATGTCTGGTCCCCTTCGGATGATCGCTATACATCGAGACTATACATTGCGTGTATACGCAGGTGATCGGGGTGTGTCCGATTTGCTCGGTGGCGGTCCGTGAACGGCTTGGTGACGCCCAGGTGGACGACCCTTGCGGTGGTGGGGACCACCGTGGGTGGGCGTGTGAGCTGTCTGTATGCTTCCGCATCGCTTGACTGGGTGGATTCTCACCTGATTGGTGGCCGTCGTGATCGGGGTGTGTTTTCTCACGCGGCTCCGACTTTCTGGTTCGGGCTTGGATGGGAGAACAGATGCAGGTCAGGTCAGGTCTGGTGCGAGGCGGGATCGCGGCTGCCGCCGCGGCCGTCGCGCTGATGGCGGCCGCTCAGGGCGCCACCGCGGACACCGGCACAAAGGCTGAAGACGGCGCGGCTCGTGGGCGTCTCGTCCCGGGCGCGTTCACCAACGGTTTCGGTGTCAACCTGAACGAGAACGGCAAGGACCACTACTACGACACGGTCCTGTTCGGTCTCAAGCTCTCCGACGGCAGCACGCTGAAGCTGTACTGCGTCGAGATCGAGACGAACATCGACGAGCAGCAGGACATGCTCGAGACGCCGTGGGACAAGTACCCGAACCCGGACTCGCCGTTCAACAAGAACAACGCGAAGATCAACTGGGTCCTGCACTACGGCTTCCCGACTGAGGACCTCAAGGGCATCGAGGCCGAGCTGCAGGGCGTCACGCTGCACGATGGCCTCTCGCAGGCCGAGGCCATCGCCGCCACGCAGGCCGCCGTCTGGCACTTCAGTGACGGCAAGGAGATCGACCGCGACAAGCCGGTGCAGTTCGGCAACGCGGACAACGGCGCCGACGTGCTCGCGCTGTACGACTACCTCACCGGCAGCGACAACGTCGGCATCGGCCAGCAGCCGAAGCCGTCGCTGAGCATCACCCCGGCCTCGGCCAAGGGCGAAGCCGGTACCAAGATCGGCCCGTTCACCATCGCCACCACCGGTGACATCACCGACCTCACCACGCAGCTGCCCGACGGCGTCAAGCTCGCCGACGCCGACGGCAAGGCCGTGACGGAGGGCGAGGTCAAGGACGGCACCAAGCTGTACCTCGACGTTCCCAAGGACGCCAAGGCCGGCACCGCCGAGCTGGCGCTCAAGGCCGTCGGCCACCTCGACACCGGCCGCCTGTTCGTGGGCGAGAACTACGCCAAGCACCCGGCGCAGTCGCTGATCGTCGCGGAGTCGCAGAAGACCACGGTCGACACCTCGGCCACCGCCACCTGGACCGAAGCCGGCGTCACCCCGCCGACCACCCCGGCGGCGCCCGCCACCACCCCGGCCGCCCCGGCCGGCGGCTCGGCACCCCTGGCCAACACCGGCGTGGACGCCTCGCTGCCCATCGGCATCGGCGCGGCCCTCGTCCTGGCCGGCGGCGCGATGCTGGTGCTGGTGCGCCGTCGTCGTAGCAACGCCTGAGTGTTCTAGCTGAACGAAGAAGCGGGGGCCGGTCCATTGTGGACCGGCCCCGCTTTCGTGTGGTCAGGGGATTTTCAGCCGACGATCACTTCGGTGATCGCACCCTCGCTCGCCACCAGGCGCACGCGGTTTGTGCCGCATCGCCGCGTCGCGGGCGTGAGCGCCCGGCTGCTGGATGAGGAAACCGTGGCGGGTCAGCTCGATCACGGCCTTGCGGATCGGCATCCCGACGACGTCGGACGGGCGAAAGTTCGGATCGCGCGGTGGTCCGCCGTCGCGGATGCCCTTGTGGCCCATGGAGCCACGGTACTCAGAGCCGGTCCGCGTCGACGATCGCTTTGGTGAAGTCCGCCGGGGCTTCCTGGGGGACGTTGTGGCCGATGCCGGGCAGGACGCGGTGGTCGTACTTGCCGGTGAACTGCTTGCGGTAGCCCGAGCCGTCGGCGGCGGTGCCGTCGAAGTCGCTGGCGACGGTGATGGTGGGCAGGGCGATCTTGGGGCTTTGCTGGAGCTGGGCTTCGAGCCGGTCGTACTGCGGTTCACCGTGGGCGAGGCCCAGGCGCCAGCGGTAGTTGTGGACCACGATGGCCACGTGGTCCGGGTTGGTGAACGACTGGGCGGTGCGCTGGTAGGTCGCGTCGTCGAAGTCCCACTTCGGGGAGACGGTCTGCCAGATGAGCTTGTTGAACTCGGCGGTGTTACGCGTGTAACCGAGCACCCCACGTTCGGTCGAGAAGTAGTACTGGTACCACCAGCCGAGCTCGGCGGCGGGTGGCAGCGGGTCACGCTGCGTCTTCAGGTTGGTGATCAGGTACCCGCTCACGAGCACCAGCGCCTTGCACCGCTGCGGCCACAGCGCGGCCACCGCGCCGGCCGTGCGCGAGCCCCAGTCGAAGCCGCCGATCACGGCCTTGGGGATCTTCAGCGCGTCCATCAGCGCGATGACGTCGGCGGCGACGGCGGACTGCTGGGCGTTGCGGAACGTCGAACCCGAGCGGAACGTCGTGGTCCCGTAGCCGCGCAGGTACGGCACGATCACGCGGTAGCCCTGAGCCGCCAGCGCGGGCGCGACGTCGACGTAGCTGTGGATGTCGTACGGCCACCCGTGGAGCAGGAGCACCACCGGTCCGTTCGCGGGGCCGGCCTCCGCGTAGCCGATGTTCAGGACACCGGCCCGTACCTGCTTGAGCGGCCCGAAGGACGGGTGCCCAGTGGCCGCCGCAGCCGGAGACGCGACGCCGGCGACCGATGCCGTTGCCACGCCGGCGGCGAGTACCTGCGAAAACTGTCTCCTGCTGATCATCCGAAAACACTCCTGAGCTCGGAACCTTCTTCCGCGTTGTGACGGTAGGCAGTGGCGGGGTGGCTTCGCGCCCGTCAGATGACGCCGTGGGTGTACGTCATCCCTCGCGGCGCAGCGCGGCACCCAGCTCGCCGCGGGCGCTGATGCCGAGCTTCGGGAAGATCCGGTGCAGGTGCGTGCTCACGGTCCGGTGCGACAGGTACAGCCGCTGCCCGATCTCCCGGTTCGTGAGCCCCTCCGCGGCCAGGTGCGCGATGTTCAGCTCGTGCGCCGTGAGGTCGCCCAGCGCGTCCGGCTCGCGGTCCGGCGTCGCCTCGCCCGCGGCGCGCAGCTCGCGAGCGGCCCGATCGCTGGACGCCGTGACGCCCAGTGCGTCGAACGTCTCCCGCGCCGCCCGCAGCACCGGCCGCGACTCCGCCGCCCGGCGACGCCGTCGCAGCCACTCGCCGAACGCGAGCTGCAGCCGTCCGCGTTCGAGCGGCCAGCCCGTGAGATCGGCCTGCAACGCGACGCGGAACAGCTCCTCCGCGTCCTCGTCGGAGGCGAGTACGGCGCGGGCGTAGCGCAGGCCGTGGTGCAGCGCGGGGGACGTCGTCGGGGCCTGTTCGAGCTCGGCGATCAGATCGCGCACCACGTCGGCGCGATCGCAGTGGACGGCCGCCTCCGCCAGCTCGGCGACGACGTAACAGCGCAGCGCCAGCTGGTACGCGGGGTCTGCGGGATCGAAGACGCGCAACAACGCGGCCACGGCGTCCGCGTGCCGGCCCGAGCCGAGGGCGGCCAGACCGCGGGCGAGCTGCACCGTGGCCAGCACCGGCCGCGCGCCCGCCGCGAGGCCCACGCGTTCTGCCTCCGCGGCGAGCTTCTCGGCCAGATCGTGGTCCCCGCGCAACGCGGCGATCTCCGCCTGCACCGCCCTGGCCAGCCCGACCATGTACGGCTGGCGCGTTTCGTGCGCAAGCCGGCCGGCTTCTTCCGCGGCGGGCAACGCGGCCGCCAGATCGCCGAGCCGGGCGTGGCTCCAGGCCTGCACGGCCAGCGCGCGGCTCAGCAACCCGAGCCGGCCTTCGGCGCGGAGACCCGGTTGCGCGGCCAGGGAGAACCGGGCCGCGAGGTCGAACGCGCCCACCTGCAGCGCGGCGCTGCCGAGGAACCGGATCACGGTCGGGTCGGTGGTTCGGTCCACCAGCTCTCGCAACGCGGCCACCACCTGCGCCCCGCGCGCCAGCGGCGTCACGTACGCCGCGATCGCCACCATCCGCGGGTCGGCCGGGTCGACGGGCAGCTCGTCGGCGATCGCGGTGATGCGTTCGCGCGCCAGCGCGCCGGGCTCGATCCAGAAGCAGCGCATGGCGGTGCTCCAGAAGATCCGCATGGCCAGGTCGAGATCACCGTCCCGGGCGACCGTGCCTGCCAGGCGGCCAGCGTGAGGGAAGGGAGGTCGTCGAGGCGGGTGGGTTCGTCGTCGCGGGCCGTCGCGATCAGGACGACGGGCTCGGACTCGACGCGGCGGGCGAGGAACGCGAGCACGTCCTGGGTCGCGCGGTCGAGCCAGTGGACGTCTTCCAGCAGCAGGACCAGCGGCGTGGCAGCGGCTGCCTCGCTGAGGAGGTTGAGCACGGCGAGGCCGACGAGATAGGTCTGCGGCGCCGGGCCGTCGACGAGGCCGACGAGATAGGTCTGCGGCGCCGGGCCGTCGACGAGGCCGAGCGCGGTGCGCAGAGCCGTGCGCTGGGTGGCCGGGAGGGCGGTCGTGGCGTCGCGGAGGGGGTAGAGCAGCTGGTTGAGACCGGCGTAGGGGAGGTGCTGCTCGGGTTCCGCGCCCGTTGCGGTCAGGATCGTCGTGCGTGAGGGGCCGAGCTGCCGGCGGACGGTGGCGACCAGAGCGGACTTGCCGACGCCCGGTTCGCCCCGCACCAGCAACGCGCCGCCGCGTTCGCCGACGCCGTCGACCAGCTCCGCCAGGCGCTTCTGCTCCAGCTCCCGTCCGAACAGGACCGAATTCCTTTCCTCGACCACGCTAGGGCAACGGCTCGTCGCGGGCGGTGATCCACAGGCGGTACCACTCTTCGTGGGTGAGGGCCGGCTCGCGGTTCACGGCGTCTCCGCAGGCGCGGATGCGTTCGGGCCGGGTGCTCCCGAGCACCGGGGCGATCCGCGCCGGGTGGCGCATCAGCCACCAGAGGACGATGGTTTCCGGAGTTGTGTCGTGGTGGGCGGCGAGTTCCTTCACCAGCTGGGCGGTGGCCTCTTCGACCGGCGTGGCCTGGCGTTCTGTGTAGACACCCTGAGCCAGGGAACCCCAGGACTGGAGCTGAATTCCGTGCTCGACGCAGTATTCGAGGGTGCCGTGGGGAAAGCCGTTGGCGGCGGCCGCCGAGGTGTTCACCAGCACGCCCGACTCGACCCAGTCCCGTCGGGCGAGGCTCATCTCCAGCTGGTTGGTCACCAGCGGAAAGTCCACACGCGACCGCAGCGCGGAGATCTGGGCGGCACTCATGTTGGACACGCCGAAGTGCCGGACCAGCCCGTCCTCGCGCAGGCGGTGCAAAGCCTGCGCGACCTCGCCGAGGTCGGCCAGCGGGTCGGGCCGGTGCAGGAGCAGCACGTCGACGTACTCGGTGCGCAGCCGTTCGAGGCTCTGCGCGACGCGCGCCGTGATGCTCGCGCCGCGCAGGTCGTAGAAGCCGCCGTCGAGCCGGATTCCGCACTTGGTCTGGAGCACGATTCGCTCCCACAGCCCCGGCGTGCGCGCGAGCACCTCGCCGGACACGGCCTCCGCCTTGCCGTGGCGGTAGATGTCCGCGTGGTCGAAGGCGGTCACACCGATGTCGAGCGAGGCGGTGATCGCCGCCTCGGCGGCATCGACGTCGGCGGGCGCGTATGGTGCCGGGTCCCAGCTGCCGCCGAGACCCATGCAGCCGTACCACGCCGGGGGCGCGGGGGCGGTGATCGTGTCCACCCGCGCGAGTGTAATCAGCGAAGGAAGCGGAACGCCGCGCGAAGTTCTTTCGAGAACAGCTCCGGCTGCTCCCACGCGGCGAAATGGCCGCCGTTGTCGACCTGGTTGTAGTAGCGCAGGTCGTGGTAGGCGCGCTCGGCCCAGCTGCGCGGCGCGCGGTAGAGCTCGCCGGGGAACACGGTCACGGCGGCGGGGATCGAGACGTCGACGGCGTTGAAGTTGTTCGCGTTGTTCTCCCAGTAGAGCTGCGAGGACGACACGGCCGTGTTGGTGACCCAGTAGAGGGTGATGTCGTCGAGCATCTCGTCGCGGGTGAGCACCTTCTCGGGCACGCCGCCGCTGTACGTCCACGCGGCGAACTTGTCGTACATCCACGCCGCGAGGCCTGCGGGCGAGTCGGCCAGCCCGAAGCCGACGGTCTCCGGGCGGGTCACCATCATCGCCGAGTAGCCGGAGCCGCGCGTGTAGAGGGTGTTGAGCGAGTCGAACGCCACACGCTCCTCAGTGGACAGACTGGCCGGCGCGGGACCACCGTCGGTGAGGATCTTCGCGATCTCCGGCGGCACGGTCGCGGGCATGTTCACGTGGATGCCGAGCAGCCCGGCGGGCTTCTGCGCGGCGAGCACGTCGGAGACGACCGAACCCCAGTCGCCGCCCTGCGAGACGTACTCGTTGTAGCCCAAGCGTTTCATGAGCACGTCCCACGCCCTCGCGATCCGCGCCGGGCCCCAGCCGGCGGCGGTGGGCTTGCCGGAGAAGCCGTAGCCGGGCATCGAGGGGATGACGACGTGGAACGCGTCGGCCGCACTGCCGCCGTGGCGCGTCGGGTCTGTCAGCGGGCCGATCACCTTGAGCATTTCGAGGACCGACCCGGGCCAGCCGTGCGTGATGACGATCGGCAGCGCGTTCTCGTGCTTCGAGCGGATGTGCAGGAAGTGGATGTCGAGGCCGTCGATCTCCGTGGTGAACTGCGGGAGGGAATTGAGCTTCGCCTCGACCTTGCGCCGGTCATAGCGGGTGGTCCAGTACTTGACGAGGTCTTGGACGCGTTGGAGCTGCAGGCCTTGCGAATCGTCGGCGACGGTCTCCTTTGTCGGCCATCGCGTGGCGCGCAGCCGGTTGCGTAGGTCGGTGAGGTCGCGCTGTGGTACGGCGATGCGGAAGCGGCAGATGGCGCTGGTACTTGCTTTGGCGGTCGCAACGGTCGCGGCGTTCGCGGTCCCGGCCAGCAGCGTCGACGCGCAGGCCGCAACGGCCAATGCCCCCGCCGACGTGGCGAGGAATTTCCGCCGAGAATGCTCGGACGTGTTCTCGGACATCACTGTTTCTCCTCGACGGGAAAGAATGCGGGCCGGACGGCCGTTTCCGACGCTAGCCGTTCTTGATCATCGCGGCCAGCGCCCGCATCCCGCCGAGAAAAGATGGCGATTTCTGTTGCTTTTCTGGCGTTATTCGTGGGTGGGTATTACGGAGTTCTTGCGCCGTCGAGGCCGAAGGCGCCGGAGGGGCTGAGGTCCGCGAAGGAGACCGCCAGGGTGAGCGTTCCGCACCTGACGCGACGGCAAAGCCCGAGACCCTCGGATCCCGCCCGGAAAGCCCCGCCCGGCGCCAAGTTTCCCCGGCGCCGGGCAAGAGAACCTCAGATCAACCCGAGCTGCGACAGATCCGCCGCGTACTTCCGGATCAGCTCCACGGTCACGTGCGGGATGTCCTTGTCCGCGCCGATGCCGGCGTCCTGCACCGCCGAGCGGAAGTGGTCGGTCGGGATGCCCGCCCCGTCGACAGGGGAGGCCGGGGCCGAGAATGCGTGCAGCAGGGGCAACAGCGAGTGCTGCTTCTGCTTCTCCGGCAACCCGCGGATGGCCGTCTCGAAGCGGGCGAACCACTCGGCGTAGTCGTCGATGCGCTTGATCGGATAGCCGGCCGAGACGAGCCAGCCGACGTAGGTGTCGAGGGAGACGCCGTCCTCGTGGGGGTTGAGGACGTTGTAGGTGCGGTAGCCCTCGATCGCCTGGGTGCCCAGGGTGGTGATGGCCTCGGCGGTGAAGTCGGCGGGCAGGCCGTCGTAGTGGGCGGGCGCGGTCGAACTGTAAAACGATCCGGGCGCGATGCCCGTGACGATGAGGCTGAGCAGCAGCCGGGTGAACATGTCCGGGACGTTGAGCTGGCCGGAGTAGCGGCTGTGCGCCAGGATCATGTCGGAGCGGAACGTGGCGACGGGCAGGCCGAAGGCGTCGTTGGCCTCGCGCAGCAGGACCTCGCCGGCCCACTTGCTGGTGGCGTAGCCGTTGGCGTAACTGTCGTCGAGCACGCGCACGGGGCTTGTCACGCGGATGTCCGACACTTCGTCGGCCGAGGAGGCCTGGTCGGCGATCACGGCCACTGTGGACAGATAGGTGATCGGCTTCATCCGCGAGGTCAACGCCATCCGGATCAGCTCCGCGGTGCCCACCACGTTGGGGCCGAACAGCTGGTCGTAAGGCAGCACGTGGTTCACCAGCGCGGCCGGGTGCACGATGAGATCCACGGTGTCGGCCAGCCGGCGCCAGGTCGCCTCGTCGAGGCCGAGGTCCGGCTCACCGATGTCGCCCGCGAGCACCTCCAGGTGGTCGGCGGCCAGGTCGCGGAAGTGGCGCAGCAGCTTGGCGTCGCCGCTGTCGAACGCGTCCTCGAGCCGCCGGTGCGCGGCCTCGGCGGAGCTGCCGCGAACGAGGCAGATGAGCCGGCCACCCGATTCGGCCAGCCGTTCCAGCCACTCCAGGCAAAGGAACCGGCCGAGGTAACCGTTGGCGCCGGTCAGCAGCACCGTGCCGACGGTGCCGGTGGGGCGCGCCAGCGTCGAGGCGCCGTCCAGGGTGGCCGCGTCGAGGAACTTGTCGAGCGTGAGCGCGTCGGCGCGCGCCTCGGTGCTGCCCGCGCCGTGGACCTTGGCGAAGGAGGGCCGCTTGGCGCCCGACTCGCGTGCGTCCTCGATGTACGACGCGAGCTTGCGCAGGTCGGTCGCCGGGCTGATGACCACGCCGACCGGCACCTCGACGTCGAAGATCTCCCGCAGCAGGTTGGAGAACGTGAGCGCCGACAGCGAATCGCCGCCCAGCTCGACGAAGTGCGCCTCGGGGCTCAGCTCGCTCGAAGACGCACCGAGCAGCGCCTGCGCCGCCCGCACGACCGTGTCGAACACCGGCTGCGAATGCCCGACCTGCCGCAGTTCGCGCAGCTCGCTCGACTCGCGCTCGGCGATCTCGCGGTAGAGCTGTTCGAGCCGCTCGCTGTAGTGCTCCTTCAGCTTCGGCCGCGACAGCTTGCGGATTCCCGTGAGCAGCCCGTTCTCAGGACTGAACGGCTCGGTCTCCACGAGGAAGTCACGCGGGATCTCGTACGAGTTGAGGTCCGACTCCTTCGCGATGCTCTGCAGCGATTCACTCAGCTGGGCCTTGAGCTTTTCGCCGTCGGCAAACGCTTCCAGCGCGTCCGGCGTCGGCACGATCACCGCCAGCAAGTACGCGCGTTCACTGCTGCCGTACAGGTAGATCTGCCGGATCGACGACGCCGCCGCGAACTCGGCCTCCAGCCGCGACACGGCCACGAACTCGCCCTGCGACAGCTTCAGCACGTTCTTGCGCCGGTCGAGGTAGTACAGCGTGTCCGGCGCGGTCTCGACCATGATGTCGCCGGTGCGGTAGTAGCCGTCCTCGTCGAACACCTCGGCCGTGGCGTCGGGGCGCTTGTAGTACCCGGGGACCATGGATTTCGCCTTGAGCAGGAGTTCGCCGCGCGGGTGCGGGGTGTCCGTGGAGAAGTAGCCGAGTTCCGGGACGTCGTCGAGCTTGTAGTCGAGCACGGCCGGGCGCGACAGCTTGTGGTCCCACTGCACGATGCCGGCTTCGGTGGAGCCGTAGCCGTCGTGCAGCCGCAGGCCCAGTACCGACTCGATGAACGCTTCCATGTCGGCCGAAAGCGGCGCGGAACCGCAACCCGCCCACACGATCCGGCCGCCCAGGAAGTTCGCGCGCAGGTCGAGCTTGACCTCGGTTTCCAGCTCGGCGGAGTAGCCGGCGCCGAGCGCGCGGCGGTCGAGTTCGCTCTGGTAGTGGTGGAAGATCATGTCGCAGATGCGGGGCACCATCACGAGGTCAGTGGGCCGCGTGAGCGAGAGGTCCTCGAACAAGGTGGACAGATCACTCTTCGCCGCGAAGTGCACAGCGCCACCTTCGGCCAGGGTGCCGACGAGCAGCGCCCGGCCCATCACGTGGCTCAGTGGCATGAAGTTGAGGTTCACCACGGGAAACGAGGGGCGCCCGGGAAACAGGCCGTGCCACAGGTTGGCGACCAGGCGGTCGGTGTACATCGCGCCTTTGGGCGTGCCGGTGCTGCCGGAGGTGTAGATGAGCAGCGACAGGCGGTCCGGCTCCGCGTCGGACACCGGCGCGGGCGCCGTGGTGGCGCCGCGTTCGAGCACCGCACTCAGCGGCTCGACGACGATCGGGCTGTCGGCCGAGGCGAGCCGCGCCTTGGCGACCTCGAACGTCTCGCGCTCGGCGTCGACCTCGGGGTGGTAGTCGAACACCACCAGGCGCCGCACGGTCGTGCTGTCGAGCACGAGGTCCACGGCGGTGTCGAGGTTGTCCACATCGGACGCGAGGAGCTTCGGCCCGGTCTCGGTGACGATCGGCTTGAGCGTGCCCGCCGTCGCGCCCGCTTGCAGCGGCACGGACACCACGCCGGCGCGGACGCACGCGAGGTCGATGATCGCGTACTCGGTGCTCGTGAAGCCGAGCGTGGCCACGAAATCACCGGCCGCCACGGAGGCTTCGGCGTGGTGGGTCCACTCGCCCGCGATGGCGCACGCGCGCTGCCACGCTTCGCGGTAGGTCACGGTGTCGAACCGCGGCAGCAGCCGGCGCGTGGTGCGGCCCGTCGCCGGGTCGATCACCGCCTCCGTGGCCCGTTCGGCGAAGGCGGCGCGCTCGGCGTAGCCCGTCATCACCGTTTCGATCAGCTCGACCAGCGGCAGTCCCGGCCGTCGGATCGCTTCGGTGATCCTGGCGTCGGGGGCGACGTTCCGCAGCTGCGGCTCAGCCGCCAGCAGCTCCTCGACTCGGTGCTCGGTACTGGTGATCTCGGTCGGCGGGGTCGCCAATGCTCAGCCCTCCCTGGGTCGGCGTTCGTCCAGCGGGAGGCGCCGTCGGCTCCTTTTGGGCTAGTTGTTTGCGTCCCCTAAGTTTACTGATCGTGGTCGGCCGGACACCTGCTTGTGTTTGTGATCATGAACGCGTTGTGCTGTCTCGATCACGCCTGGTAGGAAAAACGGTCAATGAGCAACAAGACTCCCACGTACCCCGAGATTCTCTGACGGGGACGAACCGCGCAAACCGGATCAGGAGGGATTTCCGTTGCGCAGGAAGAAGTACGCGTAGCGCTCGTCCAGCTCGTTCTTCGGGACCAGGTGCACGGCGAGCGGCTGCAGGCCGCAGCGGGTGGTGGTCTGCCAGAACGTGTCGATGCCGTATGTGGTCATTTCGGCCAGCCCCGTGCGGTAGGCGCGGCGACGGGGTCCGGTGCGCCACGAACCGGGGTCGTACTTGATCTGGATCATCGCCAGGCCGTCGGGAGTCAGCAGCTGCCGGGCGATGTGCAGCAGGCGTTCGCCGTACTCCGGAGTGGGGATGAACTCGAAGACGTAGCAGGAGAAGAAGACGTCGACAAAACCGCCGACGGCTTCGAGCACTTGTTCGGGATTTGTGACGTCGATCGAGATCGGCAGGAACGGCGTGTCACACGCGGCTTTCACCTGGCGTTCGCATTCGTGCAACGTTTCCGCGGCGATGTCGACGCCGATGAATTCTTCCGCGCGCGGAGCGAAGTGGATCGCGTTCGCGCCACCGCCGCAGCCCCATTCCAGAACGCGGTGCCACGGGCCGGTGAAGCCCGCCATCCGGGCGCCCGCGTCGAACAGTTCGAGATGCTCGCGGCCGAGGTGCGACCACAGGTCGCTGCCCTGGCACGGACGCGTCGCGCCAATGTGCGTTGGCCTGCCAGCGATCCCCGCTCGGCCGGCGCCAGTAAGTCTGCGAGTCGGCAGAGATCCGCGATTCCGGCTGGCGGGCACCGACGGTCGCGAGCACACGCTGCGCGAACTCTTCGGCACTCGCGGCCACCCTTTTCGCGTTGGCCACCGAAAAGTGGTTCAGCAGGGTCTGGAAGTTGGCCGTTTTCTGTCTTTCGGACATGGCGGGAAACCCTTTTCGCCGTCGATTCGCTTCACTCGCTCAGTCCGAAACAGGGGAGTGAGCGTTACCGAAGCGCGCGAAATAAGAGCAATTCCCAGAATGCCCAAAAACGATTTATCGGGATGAAAGGGACTCAGTTCACGCAGGGGACGCCGTCGCCGGTGATCGCCGGTGGGGTCTGCGCGGGCGCGGGGCTCACATACGCCGCCGGGTGCACCTGAGGCGCTCCGCCGGTGCTCGACGAGCCGCTGGAGTCCTCGTAGTCCTTGCCCAGGAACACGCGGAAGTGGTCGTTGTCCAGTGAGGAGTCGGGGCTCACGGCGATCCCGCCGAGCGTCTTCGCGATCTGCGTCGCCTCGGTCTTCTGGCTGTGGCCGTAGAAGACGATCGACATCTTGCGGGTGGTCGCGTTGGCCACCGTGCCCTTGGTGTACCCGGCGGCCGCGAGCTTGTCGGCCACGCCCGCGGCCAGGCCACTGGTGTCCGACGCGTTGCGCACGTCCACGGTGTACTGGCTCAGGCTCGAGTCGCCCGGCGCGGCGGGCGCGTCCGACGAGGTTGCCGGCGTGCCCAGCTGCTGGCGCACGAACTGCTGCACCTGGTCGGGATCCACCTCCACCGCGTCGCCGTCCGACGGCGTCTTGAGCGAGATGTTCACGACCGGCACGGTGACGAACTTCAGCGCGCCCGCGCTCATCCCGTGCAGCTGCTGCGCGAACCCGACGATGTCCCAGCCGGAGTCGACCACCACGGCCTTCTTCACGGCCGTGATCAGGTTGTCCAGCTTGCCCGGGTCGGCGAGCGTGCCGGCCGACAGGATCGTCTTGGCCATGCTCGCCATGAACACCTGCTGGCGCTTGATGCGGTCGAGGTCGCCGTTGGGCAGTCCGTGACGCTGGCGCACGAACTGCAGCGCCTTCGCCCCGCCGACGCTCTGCGGGCCCGCCGCGAAGTTCGCGCCCGAGTACGAGTCGTGCACGGCCTTGCTCAGGCACACCGGCACGCCGCCGACGGCCTCGCTCAGGTAGTAGAAGCCGGCGAGGTTCACCGCCGCGTAGTGCGTGATCGTGAGCCCGGTGAACTGCTGCACGGTGTCGATCGCCGTCTTGGCGCCGGCCTGCGCGGAGTCCGTCTCCAGCTGGTTGCCGGACACACCCTGCGCGACCAGCTTGTTCTTCTCCGCGACAAGCCCGTAGGTGTACGCGGAGTTGATCTTGTGCTTGCCGTAGTCGCCGGCGATCTTCACGTAGGAGTCACGCGGGATGGAGATCGCGGTCGCCTGGCCGCCACCCGCGGGGATGTGGATGACGATCATGGTGTCGGTCGTGTCGCCACCGTCGTCCGCGCCGCCCGCGTGCAGCTGCGAGAGCACGTCGGCGGGCAGCGGATTGCCCTGCGCGTCGGTGCGCGTGTCGAGGCCGACCATGAGGATGTTCTGCTCGCCCAGCGGCGGCTGGTCGGTGCCGGTGATCACATCGGCCCTGGTCAGGCCGTCTGTGAGTGACTGCAGGGTCGACCACGCGTAACCGGTGCCGCCCAGCACGAGCAGGGACACGACCACGAGCACGACTTGGGCCGCGCGCAGCGGACCGGAGGCCTTGGTGCGACGCATCAGGGCTCCTCTTCTGCAGTTTCTCCGGCATACCGGGGCCCGACGCCGTCCGGTGCTCGAAATGCCAACGGTAGCGGCCCCGTTTCCGGCCTCGGCCGCGGGGCGTTTCCGATGTCGTAACGGGAGCGGACAAGACCGGACAAAGGTCTGTACCGGTGATTATTCGCGGTGGGCGCATAGTGTCCGCGCGGACACGCGAAATCGCCGCCGCGAGGACACGGGGTCTCCTCGCGACGGCGATCCGTCCGCTGGGTGCCGCTCAGCGGAGCAGCTGGGCCTTGACGTCCGTCTTCAGCACCTTGCCCACCTTCGACCGGGGGAGGTCGGGCCAGATCTCGACGACCTTCGGCGTTTTGACGCTCCCCAAGACTTCCTTCACGACGCCGCGCAGCTCGTCCGCGGACGCCGAACGTCCTCTGTGGAGCTGCACGACCGCCGTGACCTGTTCGCCCCATTTCTCGTGCGGCAGGCCTACGACGGCGCAGTCCTGCACTGCCGGGTGTGTCATCAGGGCCTGCTCGACTTCGGCGGAGTACACGTTGAAACCACCCGTGATGATCATGTCCTTGGCGCGGTCGACGATGTGGAGGTACCCCTCGTCGTCGAGGTAGCCGATGTCGCCGGTGTGGTGCCAGCCGTAGCGGCTGACGTCCTCGGTCGCGGCGGGGTTCTTGTAGTAGCCCGGCATCACGAGCGGCCCGCGCACCACGATCTCGCCGCGCGCGCCGGACGGCAGCAGGGATCCGTTGTCGGACATGATGGCGACGCGCGTGAGCGGCGTGGGCCGGCCCGCGGAGGTGAAGCGTTCGCGGGCAAGGGAACCGTCGGCGTGGAAGTGCTCGGCCGGCGCCATCGTCGAGATCATCATCGGTGCTTCACTCTGGCCGAAGAGCTGGCCCAGCACCGGGCCGATGCGCGTGATCGCCTCTTCGAGCCGCGCGGCCGACATCGGAGCGGCGCCGTACCACAGGCATTCCATCGAGCTGAAGTCCGTTGTGGACAGATCCGGGTGATCCAGGAGCAAGTAGATCAACGTCGGCGGCAGGAACGTGTGCGTGATGCGGTGCCGGTGAACCAGCGCCAGGAACTCGCCCAGGTCCGGCTTCGGCATCACGACGATCTCGCCGCCCAGCGTCAGCGCCGGGAAACACAGCACGCCGGCCGCGTGCGTCAGCGGCGCCAGCGCGAGATACCGCGGCCGCGGCGAGAACGGGTAGCTCATGAGCGTGAGCGCCGACATCGTCTCGACGTTGTGCCCGGTCAGCACCACGCCCTTCGGCCGGCCGGTGGTGCCGCCGGTGCCGACGAGCATGGCCACGTCGTCGGGCGGCGCGGCATCGAACGGTGACGCTTCCAACCCGTCGAGCCACTCCGTCAATGACACCGCGCCGGGCAACGACACCGCACCCGGCATCGAACCGTCCAGGCACACCACCGTTTTCACCGCCGGCAGGTCCGGCAGGATGCGGGAGACGAGCGATGCGAACGAAGACTGCACCAGCAAGCACGTGCAGTCGAACAGGTCGAGCAGCTCCCTGTTCTCGGCCGCCTCGTTGCGCGGGTTGACCGGGCACCAGACCGCCCCTGCGCGGCTGATACCGAAGACGCAGCCGAACGAAACCGGGTCGTTCCCCGAGAGGATCGCGACCTTGTCGCCCGGCCGCACGCCCGAGCGCGCCAGCGCCCGCGCGACCCGCCAGGACAGCTCCTGGACCTCGCCGTAGCTCAGTGAAACGCCGTCCTTCGTCAAGCCGCTGTAAGTCAGGCACGGCGCCGAAGCGCCCAGCGAGGCGCCCTTGTCGAGGTAGTCGATCAACCGCACCGCTCGTCTCCCCGGCTCACGCGTGCACGGTCAGCACGGGGTTGGACACGAGCCCGAACGACCGCAGCACCCCGAGCAGTTCCCGGTGCCCGAACGCCTGGCACGCCGACGCGAACCCGGCCCGCCGCGGCGGCTGCTGCAACAGCGAGTACGCGGCGTACGCCTGCAGCAGGCCCGTCTGCTTGTAGTTGCACGTCCCGTGGATCACGCAGTGGGCGCGGCCCAGCGGACCGGACGCGTGCACCGAGTCCAGCGACGTGTTCAGCCGCTGGTTCTCCCGCGGCGGCATCTCGTCGCGCACGGCGGCGGCCTGCTCGTGCAGCACCTTCAGCTTCTCTGCCTCCGGCAGGTCCTTCAACTGCTCCAGCACCGCGGCCACGATCATCGGCACGCCCTGCACCAGCGCGCGGTCGAACACGCCGCCGATGGCTTTCACGTTCGCCACGCGCGGGTCGCGCTTGAACCACACCGGGTGCGAAGTCCCGCCCCACGGCAGCGCGAGACCGGTTTCGTGGTGACCGGGCACGACGACGTCGTGCAGACCGCCGTCGGCCGGCCACTCCTGGTACTCGTTCTGTTCCAGGTAATACGCCGACGAAAGCGCCGCGTTGACGAGAATGGTGCGAGTCGACGCGACAGTCGGGTAGCCCTTCCAGAACACCAGGATGTCCAGGGTGTCCAGCCCTGGCGTCTCCAAGCAGATGTTCGCGGCGATCTCGCCGGTCGTGTACATCTGCGCGATACCCGGCGACAGCAGCAGCCCCCGGGCCGCCATGTCGGCGCCGTAGCGCTCCTCGGCCGAGATCAGCCAGTCCTGCTCACCGGTCGTGTCGAGGTAGTGCGCCCCCGACGCCAGGCAGGCCTGCACGACCTCGTGGCCGTACTCGCTGAACGGGCCGACGGTGTTGCACACCACCGACGCGCCCGCGAACAGCTCGGTGAGCGGGCCGACCTCGTGGGCCACCTCCACCACCTCGTGGTCCACGGTGTCGAGGCCGGGGATGTGGTCGAGCGACTCCAGAAGCCGCGCCTTGTCTCGCCCCGCGGCGACGAAGGGCACGTTGTACTCACGCAGGTATTCGCAGATCAGGCGCCCGGTGTAGCCGGAAGCGCCGTAGACGACGACGGGCTTGCTCACGACGGTTGTCCTTTCGCAGAGGTCGCTGGGGTCGCTGAGATCAGTGATTTCGGCTCGGGTTTCCGGTCACATGCCCATGCCGCCGTCGACCGGCAGCCCCGCGCCGGTGATGAACCGGGCGGCGTCGGAGGCGAGGAACACCACGGCGTCGGCCATGTCGGCCACCTCGCCGAGCCGGCCCGCCGGCGTCTGCCCGACCACAGCGCCGATCGCTTCCTCGACGCTGGGGAACAACCCCACCTCGACGACGTCGTTGGCCAGCTGGTTGCCCATCTGCGTGGGCACGAGGCCCGGGTACACGCAGTTCACGCGCACGCCGTAACCGAGCTTCCCGGCCTCCATCGCGGCCACGCGCGTGAGCCGGTCGACGGCCGACTTCGTGGCGGAGTAGCCCGCGATCCCCGGGAACGCGATGGTCGCGGCCACCGAGGAGATGTTCACGATCGAACCGCCGTTGCCGGCCGCGCCGCCGGGGCGCATCGCGCGGAACGCGTGCTTCACGCCGAGCACGGTGCCCAGCACGTTGACCTCGAGCATCTTGCGCACGTGGGCGGGGTCGAGGTCGGCGACGAGGCCGGTGATCTCGACGCCGGCGTTGTTCACCAGCACGTCGAGCCCGCCGTACTCGCCAACGACCGCGCTCACGGCCTGCTCCCAGCCCGCGTCGTCGGTCACGTCGAGGCGGACGAAGCCGGCCGTCGCGCCGGTCTGCTTGATCGAGTCGGCCGTCGCGCGGCCCAGCTCCTCCTGCACGTCGGCGATGACCACGGTGGCCCCGGCGTTCGCGAGCGCTTCGGCCATCCCGGCCCCCAGGCCCTGTGCCCCACCCGTCACCAGCGCGGTTCGCCCGCTGAGGTCGTACGAAACCATCGACATCTCCTCCTTGAGACATGCGGCGTACGTCACGGTAGCTAACTTTGGACAGTCGTCAAGATTTTCTTGGACAGTCGTCAAGGAATTTCCGCACCGGGCCCCGGGCCGCGCTAGACTCCCGGCGTGACGCAGGCAAAGGAGCGCATCTCGCGCCGGGGCGTGGACAAGTTCGCCCAGCGGCGCGAGCAGCTGGCGGAATCCGCGCTGCAGGCGCTCGCCGAGCTGGGCTACGCCCGCACGAGCCTGCGCGAGATCGCCCAGAAATCGGATTTCTCCCACGGCGTGCTGCACTACTACTTCGCCGACAAGGTCGAGCTGCTCACCTACGCGGTGCGCAAGTTCGAAGAGGTCTGCGTGACGCGCTACGACGACGTCGTGGCCGAGGCGCACACCGCCGAGGAGCTCGAACGCGGCTTCGGCGCGGCCATGGCGGCCACGCTGCGAACCGACGCCGTGATGCACCGCCTCTGGTACGACCTGCGCAACCAGAGCCTGTTCGAGGAGTCCTTCCGCGCCGACGTGCTCGAGATCGACGAGCGCAGGCAGGCCATGATCTGGCGCATCGTCGAGCGCTACGCCGAGCTGGCCGGCGCCGTGCCGCAGGTGTCCGAGGCGGTCGCGTACGCCACGTTCGACGGCCTCTTCCAGCAGTTTCTGCTCCGGCACCTGGCCGGGCGGGAGACCGCGGCCGACGAGCTCGGCGAGGCCGTGCCGCGCGTGGTCAAGCAACTGTTCTGCACGGCCTGACGGCGCGGGTTTCCCGGCCGTGTGAGTGCGGCGGGCGAATCCGGCGCGCCAGGCTAGGATTTCGGCGTCGGTTGTGCAGGCAGGAGGGCCAGTGATCGAGAAAGCGCGCTGCGCTGGGGGTGCGTGGTGACGGCGTCTGCTTCAGCCGAGCTGCCGCCGGAGCCGCAGCAGGTGGTCGGCCCGCTCACGCGCGCGGCGATCTTCCTGGTGGTCCGCGTGAACCCAGGCGGCGAGTCCGTGGCGAAAGACCTGCTGGCCGATCTGGCCGGATTGCAGCGTTCCGTCGGGTTCCGGTCGCTGGACGGTGGCCTCACGTGCGTGGCCGGCGTCAGCTCGTCGGCGTGGGACCGGATCTACGGCTCGCCGAAGCCGGCCGAGCTGCACGACCTGCCCGTGTTCGCCGGGGACAAGCACACCAGTGTGACGACCAAGGCCGACCTGCTGTTCCACCTGCGGGCCGAGCGCATGGACCTGTGCTTCGAGCTCGAGTCGCTGATCATGGCGCGGCTCGAGGGCGTGGTCACGGTCGTCGACGAGGTGCAGGGTTTCCGCTACTTCGACGCGCGTGACGTGCTCGGGTTCGTCGACGGCACCGAGAACCCGACCGGCCGCGGCGCCGTCGAGGCCGTGCTGGTCGACGACGACGAGGCGTTCAACGGCGGCAGCTACGTGATCGTGCAGAAGTACCTGCACGACATGACGGCGTGGAACAAGCTCACCACCGAGCAGCAGGAGCTGGTGATCGGCCGGCGCAAACTGTCCGATGTGGAGCTGTCCGACGACGAGAAGCCCGGCGACTCGCACATCGCGCTCAACGTGATCGAAGACGAAGACGGCAACGAGCTCGAAATCCTGCGCGACAACATGCCCTTCGGGCGCCCCGCGTACGGCGAGTTCGGCACGTACTTCATCGGCTACGCCAAGACGCCCTCGATCATCGAAACGATGCTGGAGAACATGTTCGTCGGCTCGCCGCCCGGCAACACCGACCGCATCCTCGACTTCTCGACACCGCTCACGGGCGCGTTGTTCTACGTGCCCACGGCGGAGTTCCTGGAAGACCCGACCGTCGCGGCTGTCCCTGCCGCGGCGGAAGAATCCGAGTCCGAGCCGGAGTCTCCGGCACCCCAGCCCGGCACCTCGCTGGGCATCGGCAGCCTGCGAAGGAGTCCCCGGTCATGAACAACCTGCATCGCGAACTCGCCCCGATCTCCGACGTCGCCTGGTCGGACCTGGAGGACGAGGCCCGCCGCACGTTCGCCGAGTTCGCGTCGGCGCGCAAGGTGGTCGACGTGGTCGTGGCCGACGACGTGACGCTCTCGGCCGTGGGCACGGGGCACGTCGAGGGCGTCGAGAGCCCGCTGGCGGGCGTGACCACGCGGCTTCGCACGGCGCAGCGGATCGTGGACCTGAAGGTGCCCTTCACGGTCTCGCGCGAGGCCGTCGACTCCGTGGAGTGGGGCGCGAAGGACCCGGACTGGCAGCCGGTGAAGGACGCCGCGCAGGCCATCGCGTACGCCGAGGACCGCATCGTGTTCGACGGCTTCGCGGGCGCCGGCATCGCGGGCATCCGGCCCGCGTCTTCGCTGAGCCCGGTCGCGCTGCCCGGCGACGCGAGCGCGTACCCGAAGGCGATCGGCGACGCGCTGGCGAAGCTGCGTTCGGCCGGCGTCGCGGGGCCGTACTCGGTGCTGCTGAGCAACGCCGCGTACACCGCCGCGATCGAGGCCGCCGACCACGGTTACCCGGTGCTGGAGCACCTGAAGCAGATCGTGGACGGCGACCTGATCCTGACGCCGGCGATCGAGGGCGCGTGCGTGCTCACGACCCGCGGCGGCGACTACGAGCTGCACTTCGGGCAGGACCTGTCGATCGGCTACACGAGCCACGACGCCGACAGCGTGCAGCTGTACTTCCGCGAGACGCTGACGTTCCTGGTCAACACGGCCGAGGCCGCGGTCGGTCTGACTGCCTGATTTCGAACGGGGAAGCCGCCTCGCGTGGGCGGCTTCCCCTTCGTTTCAGAGCTTTTCCGCTGCTTCGTAGAGGTTCTTCGCGTCCGCGCCGAGCGGGGCGCCCTCCAGGCTGAGGGTCTTGGACTCGCCGGTGGTCTCGTCGTAGTCGAGCTCGCCGCGGCTGGTGACCGAGAAGATCTCGCCGTTGCCGGTCCAGCGGTTGAAGCCGTCGAACCACGGGCCGCCGCTGGAACCGCCGGCCATGTCGCACGTGGACATCCAGTGGTCGGACGCGGTCGGGTCCTGGTGCGTGGGCAGGTCGCACCACATCAGCGCTTCCCCGAAGTACGCCTTCGAACCGGGGTAACCGACGATCGCGGCCTGCGTGGTTCCCTTGTGGTCGAAGGAAAGCCGCTGCGTGCCCGCGATCTGGGCGACGTGGCGGCCCTGCTGCTGGTCGAGCACGACCATGGCGACGTCGGGTTCGCTACCCGTGGTGTAGGAGTGCCGGAAGGCGAGCGCGCGCGTCGCGAATACCCCGTGCGGACGGCGGCCCTGGTCGTAGCCGGGCACGAACACGGAGTTCTTGATCGGGATCACCTGGTCCTCACGGTTCAGCCCGGCGTACGCGCAGTGCCCGGCCGTCACGAGGACGTCGCCACTCGTGCTCGGCACGGCGGTCGCGGTGCACCAGGTGTCCAACGGCGCCTCGCCGGGCGAGACCTCGCTGAAGAACAGCCGTCCGACGCCCTGCGGGCCCGGTCCTGACCAGCGTTTCGCGACCTGCTCCACGCGGTCGATCGTGTCGGCGCCGGCGGCCTTCATCTTCTCGGGTGTCCAGTACGCGAGTGCGGCCGCGCGGTCGGCGGTGCTGAAGGCGGTCACGTCGTTCTCACCGGCAGCCGAAGCGGCGGTGGTCGTCGTGGCAGCTGTGGCGGCGGTGGCCACCACGGCCGCGAGGGTCACCAGGGTGCGGCGGATCGTCAAGATCGTCATGACCAGGAGACGGCCGGGGACGCGGGCGGTTCCGACCCGGTCCAGTGAATTGCCCGATCTTGCGACTGTGTCGATCGTCACTAATCCGACCACAGTCACGGCCGAATGGCTTCGTAGCGACGGTTACGTGCCCGCGTGGGGGGTCGGCCTACTTTTGGCCGGATTAGTAAGGAGGGTGCCGCCGAGGGCGTCGAGGATCTTCTCGCACGTCGCGGCGAAGCGGGCGGCTTCGGTGGGCGAGACGACGTCGAAGAAGAGCCTGCGGACCTGCGCCACGTGGGCAGGGGCGGCGTCGACGATGGCCTGGTGCCCGGCGGGGGTGAGGCAGAACTCGGGGGAGCGCGCGTTGTCCGTGGGCTCACGGTAGACGAGGCCACGGCGTTCCATGCGCTTGAGATGGTGGGAGAGGCGGCTTTTCTCCCAGTCGGTCGACTCGATGAGCTCGTACGCGCGCATCCGCCCGTCTGGGGCTTCGGACAGGGTGACGAGGATCAGGTAATCGGCGCCGGAGAGGCCGAACTCGGTCTGCAAGTGGCGCGCGAGGGCGTGGTCGAGGCGCTGGCTCATCGCGAGAAACGAGCGCCAGGCACGCTGCTCGCCGTCGCCCAGCCAGCGCGGTTCTGTCATGAGGGGCGATGGTACCGGTGCCGGTTTCGCACCAGCACCGGCAAGGCGGCCAGCAACGCGAGACCGCGCACGGCGCCGGCGACGGGGTAGGGAACTCGCAGCCCGAAGGCCGCCGCGAGGAAGCCGCCGGTCAGCGTGCCGAGGGGGATGAGGCCCCAGCCGAGGAGCTTGTAGACGCTGGTGACGCGCCCGAGCAGCGGCGCCGGGACGAGGTCTTGGCGGAGGCTGACGGTGACGACGTTCCAGAGCGTGGTGACGAAACCGTTGAGGGCGAGGAAAACGCCGAGGACGGCGGCGTTCGGGCTGAGGCCGACGGCGGCGAAGACCGCGGCGTTCGCGGCGAGGCTGGTGACGAGTGCGCTGAGTGGCCCGATTTTCGCGACGATCCGGGCATTGACCAGACCACCGGCGACGCTGCCGACGGCCGCGGCCGCGAGCAGCGCGCCGTAGCCGCCGGGGCTGACGTGGAGGGTCTGGGTGGCGAGGAGGACGAGGGTCGCGGTGGCGAGCTGGCCGCAGAAGGTGTTGACGCCCAGGAGAATCGCGAGGGTGCGCAGCAGCCGGTGGTGCGCGAGCCAGCGGAGCCCTTCGGCGATCGGGGCTTTCCGGGTGGCTTGGTGCGCGCGGCGCGGCAGTTTCGCGACGAGCGCGGCGGACGCGGCGAAGGAAACCGCGTCGAGCCCGAACGGGAGGGCCGCGGCGAGCGCGAACAACGCGCTGCCCAGCGGCGGGCCGGCGAACTGGACGCCCACCGTCTTGACGACCTGAAGGGAACCGTTGGCGTGGGGCAGCAACGGTTTCGGGACGACCTCGGGCAGAAACGCCTGCGCGGCCGTGCCGAAGACGACGTCGCCGGCACCGAGGGCGACGGCCGTGAGGACCAGCAACACGATCGTCGCCTGGTGGCCGGCGACGAGCAGCGCCACGGCACCGGCGACGGCGGCTTGCGCGAGCTGCGCGCGCGTCATGAGCCGGACGCGGTCGTGCCGGTCGGCCCAGGCGCCCGCGGGCAGCGAGAGCAGCAACCACGGCACGTACTCGGCGGCGGCCACGAGCGACACGAGCCTCGGATCGCGCGTGACGGTGACGGCCAGCAGGGGCATGGCCGTGACTAAGGCGCCGTTGCCGACGTTGTCGATCCCGTTGGCCCACCACAGCTTCCGGTACCCCGCCGGCAGTTTCGTCACGACGGGGATCTTGGTGGCGCTGCGCCGGCGGCGACATGATTTAGCTTCATGCTACATACTCGGTGGCGTGGCGGACATCGTCGAGGTGGGCGTCGCCGAGCTGGCGGCGACGCGGTTCGCCGTGTCGCCGTTGTCGGAGACGGTGGCGGCATTGCTCCAGGTCATGGGGCGCACCCGGGGGCCGCTGCACCAGCCGTGGTTGCGGTGGGTGGCCGACGAGCTCGCCCGTGAGCCGCTCGACGTGCCGCTGGTCTGGGCTTTGCTGACCGCCAAGGGGTTGGGCTGGCCGAACTTTCTCGTCCCCGCTCCGGCGCACGCGACCAGCACGATCGACGACGATCTCGCCATGCTCGGGCGCACCGCGGCGCGCCAGGTGCGGGCCAGCATTTCGCGGGTTTTCGGGGACGATCCGCCGCCGATCGTCGCGGAGTTCGTGGCGCGTCCGGCCGCGGGGTTGCGCGTGCTGGCGGCCGAGTTGCGCGTGGCTTACGTTCGGCTGGTGGCGCCGCATTGGCCACGGATCCGGGCCGTGCTGGACGCCGACGTCGTCCACCGGGCGCGGCAGCTGGCGGTCGGCGGCGCGGAACGGCTGTTCGCCGATCTGCATCCGGAGCTGAGCTGGTCGGCGGGATGGTTGCGCCTCTCCGGGACGGGCCGGGACGTGGTCGTCAACCGGGGCCCGGGTGGTCTGGTGCTGATGCCGGTCGTGCTCGGCTCGCCCGACGTGCTGATCAAGCGCAACACCGCCACGCAGACCACCGTGCGGTATCCGGCACGCGGGGTCGGTGCACTGTGGACAGTCGGTGCCGCACCGGCCGGGGACGCCCTGGTCCGCCTGCTGGGCCGGGCGCGGGCCGAGCTGCTGGAAGCCTTGCGGTCGCCCGCGACGACCACGGATCTGGCGGTGTCGCGCGGTGTTTCGCCGAGCGCGGTGTCGCAGCACCTGCGCGTGTTGCGGGAGAACGGCCTGGTCGCGGGGCAACGGTCCGGGCGTTCGGTGCTGTACCTGACGACTCCGCTCGGCGAGGCGCTGCTCGGCCGGCGCGCTGTTACGTGATCCTGCGCAGCTGTTACGCGGCGCGGACATTCGCCTGACGGTCCGGGGACACGCGGGTTGCACCGTGGTCCGGGTGATCGTCGTGGGGTCATCCGGGAGTGGGAATGCCTGAAATGCGTGCCAAGTTCGTGCTGTTGCTGCTGCCCGCGGTGCTCGTCGCGGGGTGTTCGACGGCGGCGGCGGAGTGGCCGACGGGCGTCGCCTCGGGTTCTTCCGACCCCGACACCGATCCGGCGCAGGGCGGAATTCCGTCCGGGAAGTACCTCACGCCGTTCGACACGAGCTATCCGGCCGTGTCGAAGCTGGACCCGAACCTGCTGAAAGCGGTGCAGCAGGCGGCGACGGACGCGCGGGGGCGGGGGATCGAGTTCAAGGTGACTTCGGGGTGGCGGAGCAAGGCGTATCAGCAGCGGCTGCTCGAAGAGGGGATCCAGAAGTACGGGAGCCTCCAGAGCGCGCGCCAATACGTGAACACGCCGGAGAAATCGACGCACGTCTCCGGCAAGGCCGTGGACATCGGCCCGACCGACGCCGACGACTGGCTCATCCGCCACGGCGACGACTACGGCCTCTGCCAAGCGTATTCCAATGAGCTGTGGCATTTCGAGTTGCTCACGACGCCGGGTGGCACGTGCCCGGCGCCGTTGCCGAACGCCGCGGGTTAGCTTTCCTTGGTGCGGCGGCGAAACGTGTCGAGCAGGAAGCACGCGACCGGGTCGTCGCCGCGTTCCGGGGTGCCGAAGCCGGGTCCCGGTGGGGTGACCACGCGGCCGTTCGACGTGGTGAAGGCCGTGCCGGTGGCCGACGCCGTGGCCGGCACCGTCTCGAACGCCAGCGAGCCGCCGATCACGGCCAGCGCCGCGACCCCCTTGCCGATGGTCCTCATCCGCTCCTCCTCCGGTTCGTGACACCGAGCTTGGCACGCGAATTCGTCACCGGTCAAACAGGTTATGCATGAGGTAATACTTCGGTCAGGTCTTCGGCGCGCAGTCATCCTCCCGCGGCGTTCACTACCTGGTGGACGCCTGTGGTTACTCAAGGTTGCTTTCGTGGGGGCAATCCCACTTCGAGCGGTAATCCGTCCGTGGTGTGGGCATATTTCGAGTGAGCGGGCCAGGCCGGTGAATGAATCACCGGCGGCCGCGCTCCGCGGCGGATCGTCCGCTCGCGCACAGGGAGGGAGCCACCCCATGACCAGCACTCTTCGCCGGGCCGCCACCATCACCGCTCTGGCCGGCGCGGCCGCCGCCTCCGTCGCGTTCATCAGCGTGGGCACGGCGTCGGCCATGCCCACCGACTTCCGCTGCACCGCGGCTCAGGTCGACACCACCATCGTCGCCGGCGACCCGGGCGCCGGCCAGCGCTACGCGAACGTCGTGTTCACCGCGAAGCCCGGCGAGTCCTGCAACTTCCAGGGCGCTCTGCCGGTCTCCTTCACCGGCGCCGACGGCGTCACCGTCACCCCCGAGGCCGGCTCCTCGGACGCGCCCCTGGTGACCATCGCCGACGGTCAGCAGGCCACCATGCTCCTGCACTGGAGCGGCATCGAGGCGCCCGAGCACCAGGTCCAGCCCACCGCCGTCACCATCACGGCCCCCGGCACCACGACCCCTCGCGGCGACACCAGCGACCCGCAGATCACGCTGCCGTGGGACCAGTCGCCCCTCGACGCTTCCGCCGAGGCCCACAATGTCACGGTGGGACCGGTCATCGCCGCCTGACGCCGGGGCTCGTCGCACGGCCCGAGGGGTGCTGACGTGCCATGATCGGGCCACGCGGCGTCGATTCCTGGAGATGGCATGACCACAACCGGCCGGCGGGAGGCTGAGCTCAACAGCGGGATCCTCCCCGGCAACGTGCACGTGGACGACTGGGTGATGTTCGTGCTCGCCGTCGTCTCTGTCGGGGGCCTGGGCTACCTGCTGCTCGGCCCCCCGCCGCCGGCGGAGCTCGACGCGTGGTTCTTCGGCGTCGACTGCGTGGTCTGCGGCATCTTCCTGCTCCACTTCCTCTGGCGGTGGCGCAAGGTCGCCTGGCGCATGGCCTTCCTGACGCGCAACTGGTACGAGGTCTTCGCGATGATCCCGGTCGCGTACCCGCCGTTCGTCGCGCAGCACCACCTGATCGCCGGGCTGCTGCTGCTCATCCGCATCGGCCGCGCGGCCGACCGGGCCGTCGGGGAGCAGTTCTTCTACCGCCTGGTGGAGAAACTTTCCGACCCGATCGTGCGCGCCATCAAGAAACCCGTGACGATCGCCGTGCTGGACGAGGTCGTCAAGGTCCTCGAGACGGGCAACTACCCGGAGAACCTCGCGAAGTCCCTCAGCGAGAACAAGGTGGAACTCCGGGCCATCATCACGGAAAAACTCGCCGCCGACCCGCAGCTCGGCCGCCTGCGCCGCCTGCCTTTCCACGACGAGATCGTCCGCGCGGCCGTCGACGCTTCCTTCCGGGTCTTGCTGGAGGTCCTCCTGGACCCCCGCATCGACGACTTCTTCTCCGCCGTGGTGAGGGAAAACCGCGAACAGATCCGCCGCGCCGTTGCCCTCGGCCTGAACGAGTTGGACGACTCCCCGGACGAAGGCCTGCTCCGCACCCGGCCACAGCGCACTGCGGCACGGGAGTACGACCTCAGCCATCCCCGTCCGGAACCGACCAAACCGCCTGAGAAGCGGTGGTGACCGGAGGCGGCTGCTGGGGTGTGGCCGTGTCCAGCGTGCACCCGGTCAGCACGCCGCCCAGCGTCGCGCCGGCGGCGAAAGCGAGCGTGACGGCGCGGACCGCGTAGCCGGCCGTGCAGTGGATCTCCATGTCGACCCCATTCATGTCGATGTGACGATTATGGGATTCACGGTAGGCCTGACCGCCTTTAACGTCAAGGTGACGAGAATTTCGTCAGGAGCTGCGCAGCATCGCGGGGTGCAGGATGGTGGCCGGGCCGCGCCGGAACACGGCTGCGGGGCGGCCGGCCTGGCGTGACACCCGTTCACCGGTCGGTACCAGAAAACCCGGCACACTCATGATCTTGCGGTGGAAGTTTCGGGGATCGAGGGTTTCGCCCCAGACGATCTCGTAGACCTCGCGCAGGTCTGTCACGGTGAACTCGGGACCGCAGAACGCCGCCGCGAGCGTGGTGTACTCGAGCTTGCTCCGCGCGCGTTCCACGGCATCGGTGATGATCTTCTTGTGGTCGAACGCGACCGTCGCCCGCGGTCGCAGCACCTTGTCCACGGGCATGAGCACCGCCTCGCTCGCGTCTCCGCCCGCTGCGGGCTCCGGCAGGTTCGGCGAGAAGCCGAGGTAGCACACGGTGACGACCCTGCGACGCGGATCGCGCCCCGGTGTCCCGTACGTGCGCAGCTGCTCCAGGTGCAGATCCTTCGCGTGCAGCCCGGTCTCTTCTTGCAACTCGCGTGCGGCAGCGACGTCGAGGTCCTCCTCGGTTGAAGCGAGGAATCCGCCGGGGAGTGCGAGCGTCCCCTCGTAGGGCGGGATTCCACGCTTCACCAGCATGATCTGCAGCGCTCCGTCGTGGACTGTGAGCACGGCGAGGTCCACGGCGACGGCGACCTCGGGCGGGGTCCAGTCCTCGTCGTCAGGCATCGTCGGCGCATTCCGCGGCGCCCGGGCGAGTGTCCATAGTGCACAGTGTAGCCGCCGGGAAAATATTCGTCGTATTGACGAGAATGCGCCGTGCGGTCTACCGTGCAACTTGCACTCATCACCTCCCGCCGCCGACCCCGTCCGACCGGGCCGCCGGTCACCCCGTGCTGCCCGGGAGGAAACGCCATGACGGAAACGATTCGGAGTGACCCCATGATCGTCATCCTCACCGCGCTGGACATCGAGCACGGAGCGGTCCGTGCCCGCATGACCGGTGTGGAGCAGCGCAGCCACCGGGCCGGCACGCTGTTCGACGTCGGCACGCTCGACGACTGGCCGGGGTGCACCGTGGCCCTCGCGGTCACGGGCATGGGCAACGACAAGGCCGCCGCGCTCGCCGAACGCGCCGTCGCGGAGTTCTCCCCGGCGGCGATCCTCTTCGTCGGTGTCGCGGGCAGCCTGCGCGAATGGCTCCAGCTCGGCGACGTGGTCGTGGCGGACAAGGTTTACGCCTACCAGGGCGGCCGCAGTGTCGACGAAGGGCTGCTGAGCCGGCCGCGGGCCTGGGAGCTGTCCCACTGCGCGGACCAGATCGCGCGCTCACTCAAGCGCGACGGCACCTGGAGCCGTTGTCTGTCGGAGGAGATCCGGGGCAACACCCCGCGTGTCCACTTGGGACCGATCGCGGCCGGCGACGTGGTGCTCGACTCCAAGCTCTCCGACGTCGCGGACCTCTTGCACAAGAACTACAACGACGCCGTGGCCGTGGAGATGGAGAGCGCCGGCCTGGCGCTGGCCGGTCACCTCAACGCGAACATCCCGGCCGTCACGATCCGCGGTATCAGCGACCACGCCGGCGGCGAAAAGGAACTCACCGACCGCGAAGGCTGGCAGGGGCCGGCTTCCCGCAACGCCGCGGCCTTCGCCGTCGCACTGGCCGCTGCCCTCGACGACGGGCGAGACGGTGAGGGCAGCGCGAAGGAGGAGCCGGCGGTGCTGCCGAGTCCGGGGCCGACCCTGATCGCGCGGGACAACGCCCGCGTCCGGCACCAGATCGGTGTGATCAACGGCGGCGCGAATTTCGGTGGTGAGAAGTAATGAACCTCCCACCACAAGAGAGCGGCCCCATCGCCCAGGGCGACGCTCAGGTCGGCTACCAGATCGGCGCGATCCACGGTCCGACCACTTTCCACGACAACGGGACCTATCACATCAACCAGGAGGATCCGCCGGATCGGAAGTTCAAGGTCGCTCTCAACCACCTGCGGGGTGGTACCGCGCGTGCCGCCGAATCGATCTTCGCCGAACTGCTGCGGAACGGACACGCCGGCACCCAGATCGCCTACTACTACGCGCTCTCGGTCTTCAGTGAACGCTCGCTGAACGAGATGGGCGACGAAATGTACTCGCGGTACCAAGACGCGAACCGCACGGCGGCGCGGTTCCCGGACGACGAGTGGCGGGCCGCGCTCGCCGTGGTGGCCGATCTGCTTTCGTGCGTGTGGGGGCAGGAAAGCGGGGAGGCTCTCGAACAGACGGCGCTGACCAAGGCCATCGACAACTTCAACGCCCTGCCCATCGGCCGTCAGATCGAGATCACCCGGCACCTCGACATGATGCTCGGCGGGGCGATCCAGGACCACCTCGACGTGGTCGAAGCCGAGCGGGTGGCGAAGGCGCGACTGGGTGGTGGCAGAACGAAGCGCGCGTGGAAGTTCTTCGAGCCCACCCCGGCCAAGCCCAGGGTCCTCGGTGTGCCGCCGGTGAACGTTCCCGCGGCGACGTGGGCGCGGATCTGGCTGGGTGTCGCGGCGTTCGTGATCGCGGTGATCGTGGCGCTTGCTTCGATCGGTTCGGGAAACACGGCGCTCGGACTGGTCGCCCTGGTCATTTTCGGTGCCGGTTTCGGCGGTGCCCTGCGGTTCGGGCTCGACCGGGAGTTCCGGGCCAGGAAGCTGGCGTGGCTGGACGCCGAGCACGGATACACCTTGCAGCGACAGGCGATGGTGTCACCGGGGCACTGGGTTTCGACCGACTTCGTCCGGCAGATCCACGAGCAGGTGGACGCGCGGTTCTCCGAAGCCCGGCCGCACGTCGAAGGTCCGTGGCAGGCGGCGACCGAAGGGGTCCGCGAGTACCTCAAGTGGCGGTTCGTCACCCTCTACGGAAACGCCCAGGTCAAGGCCACCATGGTGAACTGGCTGATCCGGTGGCACGCGAAACGCGTCGCGGACGGCTGGCTGACCGGCACGAGGTTCGGCTATCGCGCGGCCTTGCTGCCGTCCTCGCGAACGGTCGCGCTGTTCCGCGTGGGTGCCGCGGCAGCGGTCGCCGGATTCGTGGGAATGGCGAGCTCGCAAGCCGGGTACGTCGGCGGCGCGGTCTTCGCGGCGGTCGGCGCGTTTCTCGTGTGGCGTCCGGTTGTGCAGGTCTATGCCGTGCGGCAGTTGCAGACGGAGCAGGAAGCGGCCGGCCGGCGATTGTTCGCCGAGGAGCAGCAGGGCTACGACGCGTGGCTGGCGGTGCTCTCCGATCGGCCGACGGACGCGGAGATGGCCGTGTGGCTGGACCTCGACAAGTCCCACCTCAAGACCGCGGCACTGCGCCGGGTTTCCCTCGCGAACCGCGACGTCGTCGCTCACGTGGTTCTCACGGAAGGCGATCCCTCCGCGCTGCGCGCCCGCGAATTCGGCGGGCCGATGCGGTACTCGAAGTACGTGGTTCTCGTGTTCCTCCTGACGCGCAGCGGCGTGCGGGAGATCGAGGTGGATCTCGACTTCCTGAACGCGAACGTCCACGACGAGCGGCGGACCTCTTTCCGGTACGACGCCCTGGCATCCGCGCGGGTGTCCGAGGTGGGCGTGCGCTACGCCGACAACAAGCGCTACATCGTGCGGTCCGACGACACCGCCGCGCACCTGGACAAGCACACCCTGCGTAAGCGGGCGTTCCGGCTGCGCCTGCTCGACGGGGACGACATCTCGGTGGTCGTCGAGACCTACCGCCGTCAGGTCGACGTGACCGAGGAAGAGGACGAGGCCCGGCTCAACTTCTTCGCGCTCGAGGCGTCCGGCATCGTCGGTGCGCTGCACGTGCTCGAAGCCGTCGCCGCCGAAGGCCGGGACTGGATCGCGCGGGAGCAGGAACGCCGCCGGCGACGGTCCGAGGACTGGCGCCGCGCCGGCGGGCCGAGGTTGCTAGCCGACGGGCTGCGTGACCCCTTCGGTGAAGACGGCCCGGAGGCGGGACCGCAGGTCCCCGAGCCACGATGACCCGGGGGAGGGAAACCCGGGGGCGGTCTTCGGGCCGCCCCCGGGCCTCGGCCGGCGGCGCCGTCAACCGCTGAACGAGTGCTGCACGCCCCGGCCCGGGCGGCCGACGGGCGGGAGTACGCTGAAGTCCTTCGTTGTCGTTGCTGCACAAGGGTGTGTTGGCGCGCACACGGGGTGTTCCGATCGTTTCCGAGGCAAGCTGGGGAGCGTCGGGAGCCGAGGCGCGGGTTGGAGACGTGAACGTGGTTGATAGTGGGCAGCAGGTGCAGCCGTGCCGACGGCAGGAGTGCTCGGAGGACTCGCTGTGGCGCGGGCTGTGCGCCGCGCACTGGAGCCGGTGGCAGCGTGGCCAGGACGCCCTCGAACTGGCCGACGACGACGTGCCGCCGCCGCCCGCGCAGGTGTGGTGGCCGCCGGAGCGCCAGGCGTTGCCGTTGAGCAGCCGGGTGCTGCCGGGGTCCTGACCTCGGAGGGGGATCAGCTCTGATCCGAAGGGATCTCCACCTCGGCCCACAAACTGGGCAGGTTCACCACGATCCCCTCCTGGCTGCTGCGCGCGATGATCACCACGGCGTCCTCGCCCGTGGGGTTCTCCTCGCGGTGCGGCACGTACGGCGGCACGAACACGTAGTCGCCCGGTGAGGTTTCCAGGCGGATCTCCGAAGGGCCGTCCGCGAAGACGAACACCGGGTGGCCCGACTGCACGTAGATGGCGGTCTCGGCTTCGCCGTGGTGGTGGTCGCCGGAGTTGGTGTGGGGCGTGACGTGCGTTTCGCCCATCCAGACCTTCTGCGAGCCCACCGTTTTGCCCGAGATGGCCTCGAGCCGGCGCATCCCGGTGGTCTGGTTGGTGTCCCCGGTCAACGAGCCGCCGCGGATGTGGCGCAACGGCTGGTGCCACTGGTCGGTCATCGGGCCTCCACAGTCGATTCCACCACCGTAAGGCGAGCCGGGCCCACGCGCAGCACGCCGTCGTCGAGCGGGACGCAGCGCACGCCGCCGCGGCCGCGCAGGCCGCGGAAGGCGCCGGGGGCGACGGAGACGTCCATCCAGGCACACGGGTTCGCCGGGCGGCGGGCCTGGAAACGCACGGGGCCGTCGCCGCTGTCCAGGGTGAACACGGCTCCCGGATGTGAGCGCGTGGCGGCGAGGTCGTCGACGCGGAAGCCGCGCAAGACGATGTTGCGGCGGGTCAGCAGCGGGTCCACCGGCCCGAACGCGTCGAGCGCCGCGACATCGAACACCGTCACGGCGGCGTCGCGGTGCGCGGCGTGGTTGAAGTAGCGGTCGCCGACCAAACCCAAGCCCGCGCGCACTTCCACGCACGAGCGGGACACCGGCCCGGGATCCGGCCGCGGGCCGTCGGACGGGCGGCCCTCGAACGCGTGCACCGGTGATACGAGCAGCGAAACGATCTCCACCGGCGTGCCGTCCACGCCCCGACCCTACCCGCGCCAGGATCACACGCCCTCCGAGCGCATCCGGGAAAAGGACAACCAGGATCAAACGGTGGTAGCGTCTTCCGCCACCAAACACGGGGGAGACTGCCGTGACCTGGTACGACCGCGTCTTCGTCGACACCGGACGCGCCGCCGCGATGTGGGCGGTGGTCGGGTTCCTCGTCACGTTCGTGGTCGTCCGCGGCATCACGCGCCGCATCCGCGCGAAGCAGCGAAAACCCCAAGGTAAAACCGGCCTGATCCGCGATATTCACATCGGCGGCGTCCACGTGCACCACCAGGTGTGGGGCATCCTGCTGGTGCTGGTCGTCGGCGCGCTCGAGTTCCGGTTCTCGCCCGACGCGCCATGGGGTGAGATCCTCGCCGCGCTGTTCGGGGTGGGCGCCGCGCTCGTGCTCGACGAGTTCGCGCTCTGGTTCTACCTCGACGACGTGTACTGGGCCGAAAACGGCCGCAAGTCCATCGACGCCGTGCTCATCGGCGGGTCTTTGGGCATCCTGCTGCTGCTCGAAGCGTCGCCGATCGGCGAGACGCGCGGGGAGTCGGCGATGTGGTCATACCTGCTGGGCATCGCCGTGCACCTGGTCACGGCACTGGTCTGCCTGCTCAAGGGCAAGCTCGCCACGGGCGTGCTGGGTGTCGTCGTGCCGCTGATCGCCCTGGTCGGCGCGCTGCGGCTGGCGAAACCCGACTCGGCGTGGGCCCGGCGCCGCTACGCCGGGCGCAAGCTCGACCGGTCGCGCCGGCGGTTCGGCGCCCGCTACACCGCGCGCCACAACCGCCTGCGGGACCTCTTCGGCGGAACCCCGACCCCGGACCTGAAGAAGAAACGCGTCAGCGGGAACGCGGGATCCGGCCGTCCGCACTGAGCATCCGCTGCAGCCGCGCACGCGCCATGCGGTGCAGCATCTCGCCGAGCTCCTCCGTCGCGATGCGGCCTTCGAGGTCCCGCCGCGTCGCGCGCACCACGTCCGCCACCGTCGTGGCGGGTACCCGTCCCGAAAACTCACCGGTCAACCAGACGCCGACCTCTTCCACCGCGTCGTGGCACTGAACGGTCATCGTTTTGCCTCGCTTCTGCTCGTGGGCTGGCCCCGACGTGGATTCGACGACCGGCCCCGCGAGCCATGACGGCAAACCGCGAGAAGTTCTTCAGAACAAGAAAAACCGGTGGGGAGCAAGGAAATCGCTCCCCACCGGCCTTGGTGAAACCGGAGGAAAATTACCGACTCAGAAGGACCACAACTGGTTCGCTGCTCCCGTGCACGTCCAGATCTGCAGCGGCGTGCCGTCGGCTGAACTGGGCCCGGTCGCGTCGAGGCACTTGCCGGAGCCCGTGTTCACCAGCTCGCTGGCCGAGTTGTGCGTCCACTGCTGCGCGGCCGTGCCGTTGCAGTCGTAGAGCCCCACCTTGGTGCCGTTGGTGGTGCCGGCCGCGGCGACGTCCATGCACTTGCCCAGCGCCTGCAGCGTCCCGCCGGTGGAGGTCCACTGCTGCGCGTTGGTGCCGTTGCAGGTGTAGAGGTCGATCTTCGTGTTGTTGGCGGAGTTGGCGCCGGCGACGTCCACGCACTTGCCGCCGTAACCCGTGATCTGCGTGCCGCCGGTCGGCGGTGGGGTGGTGCCGCCGCCACCGCCGGTGATGGCGTTGAAGATCCGCGAGTACGCGTACCCGGTGGCCCGGTCGTAGTCCTGGAGCTCCCAGAACGACAGCTCCTGCACGCCGTTCTGCGCCGCGAACGTCTCCAGCTGCTGCGCGTCCGACTGGCTGAACTGCGCGCCGTCGTCGTTGCGGCCGGCGATCGGCGTGAGGCCCATCTTGGCGTAGGCCGCCGACGTCGAGATGCCGTAGAGGCTCGCGAGCTGGCCCGCGGCCGTGCGCGCCGACGCGAGCGCATCCCCGAGCACCGGCTGGCCGTCGTAGAAGTCCATCACCATCAGGTTCACGACGCTGACGTTGAGGCCCTTGTTCTTGGCGTCGCGCAGGATGTCCATCTGCGTGGAACCGAGGCCACTCGGGTCGACGGCGAGGGTGTAGTCCACCTGCACGCTCGGGTTCTGCTGTTGCAGCGCCGCGAGCGCGGAGTTGCGGCGCGCGTTGGCCGCGGTGTCCTTGATGGTGTCTTCTTCGATGTCGAAGTCCAGGCGGGGCGTGCCGTACGTGTTGACCACGTTGGCGTAGGCCGCCGTGAGGCTCGAGGTGTTGGTGCACGTCTGCGCGATCTCACCGCCGGCGGCGCCGCCGAACGACGGAATCACGTTGCCGCCCGCGGCCTGCAGCGAGCTGATCTGCGATTTGAACGAGCCGACACCCGTGCCGTTGGCCTCCCACAGCTGGTTGCAGCCGGAGGAGGGCGTGAGGAACGCCAGGGTGTAGAACTTCGTGCCGGTCGCGTTCATGTCGGCGGCCATCTGACCGATGTCGCCGTCGCTGACCTGCAGGTACGGGGCCGAGTAGTGGGCGGGGAAAGCCGCGCCCGCGGCCGGGGCGGCCTCGCTCACGGCGGGGCTGACGGTGGCCATGGCGACGCCGGCCAGCACGGGCAGAGCCGCGGCAGCGAGCGTTCTGAGTTTCGAAATGCGCATTCCGTGAACTCCAGGGGGACGGGGAGGGAGAATTGCGCGCACGATTACCCGCGTCCGGCCGAATTGGCGAAAACGGCAGGGCCGGGTACGGGCGGGCAATTCCGGAGAAACGGTGGGGGACCGAATTGCCAGCCACTTCGTGCGTGTTGTGAAGAAAGTTATACCGGTCGTCCCAGTCCTTGGCAACGGGTTGCGGAGCGATCACAGCAGGTCATGGCCACATCCTGTCCGACAGGTTCAGACCAGACCGGGCCAGTGGTGCGCCCGGTGTCCACAAGGGTGAACACCGGGCGTCCTGTTTGTCGCATTGGTCTCTTTGGTTGTTCCGGTGAATGAAGCTTTGCGCTTTCCGGGTGAAACGTATTCGGGGCGGGGAAAGCCGGGTTAATTCACGCCCACGCCGCCGCGCGCGATCACTTCCGAGTACCACTGCGCGCTGCGCTTGGGCGTCCGCCGTTGTGTCGCGTAGTCCACGTGAACCAGGCCGAAGCGCTTGGCGTACCCCTCGGCCCACTCGAAGTTGTCCAGCAGCGACCAGTAGAAGTAGCCGCGCAGGTCCACGCCCTGGGCCAGCGCGTCGTGCGCCGCGCGCAGGTGCGCTTCGAGGAACGCGACGCGATCGGCGTCGGCGATCTCGCCGTCGTGCAGCACGTCAGGGTAGGAGGCGCCGTTCTCCGTCACATAGAGCGGCACCGGCCGATAGTCGCGGTGTACCTGCAGCAGCGACGTGGTGAGCCCGGCCGGCTGCACCTCCCAGCCCGAGTCCGTGAGCGGCGCGGTCGGGTCGGGGACGAAGTGCACGTCGGCCGCGCCGAGCCACTCCAGGCCCGCGGGTGAGCTGCCCCGCCGAGGAGAGCCGGCGACGCGGTAGCCGCGGTAGTAGTTCACGCCGAGCCAGTCGACCGGCGCGGCGATCACGGCCTCGTCGCCGTTGCGCACCACGTCGGCGAACCCGAACGGCGCGAGGTCCGCCACCACGTCGGCCGGGTAACCGCCGCGCAGCACGGGGTCGAGGAACAGCCGGTTCTGCTGCCCGTCGACGCGCCGCGCGGCTTCGGCGTCCTCGGGCGAGTCCGAATCCGCCGTGACCGGATACAGGTTGAGCGTGATCCCGGCGGGTACGCGAGGGGCGTCGCGGCGCAGCACGTCCATCGCCAGTCCGTGGCCGAGCAGCAGGTGGTGGGTCGTGGCGGCCGCGGCGGTGGCCGAAACGCGGCCCGGCGCGTGGATCCCCTTCGCGTAGCCGAGCATCGCCGCGCACCACGGTTCGTTGAGCGTCGACCAGCTCGCCACGCGGTCGCCGAGCACGCTCACGATCGTCTCCGCGTACTCGGCGAACCGGTAGGCCGTGTCACGCGAGGTCCAGCCGCCGAGGTCCTCCAGCCGCTGCGGCAAGTCCCAGTGGTACAGCGTCGCCCACGGCTGGATCCCCGCCGCCAGCAGCGAGTCGACCAGCCGGTCGTAGAAGGCGATACCCCGCACGTTCGGCACGCCGCCGGGCCGGATCCGCGGCCACGCCAGGGAGAACCGGTACGCGCCGAGGCCCAGCGAGCGCATCAGCTCCACGTCCTCGCGCGCACGCCGGTAGTGGTCGGCCGCCGGCTCGCCCGTGTCGCCGCCGCGGATCGCGCCCGGCCGGGTGGTGAAGGTGTCCCAGACGGACGGTTCGCGGCCGTCCACAGTGGTCGAACCCTCGACCTGGAACGCCGCCGTGGCAGCGCCCCAGACGAACCCGGGCGGGAACGCGAGGCCCGTCTGCGCGCACGCGGACAGGAGTTCGGCGGACAGGGGTTGTGGGGGCATGGTCACCCTTTCACGGCACCTTGCATGATCCCGGCCACGATCTGGCGGCCGAGCAGGAGAAAGACGATGAGGATCGGGATCGTCGCGAGCGTGGTGCCGGCGAGCACGAGCGAGTAGTCCACGTAGTAGCCGCTCTGCAGCTTCTCCAGCGCCACCTGCACGGTCGGGTTGCCGACGTCGAGCACGACCAGTGGCCACAGGAAGTCGTTCCAGGACATCATGAACGTGAACATCGCGAGGATCGCCGCCGCCGGGCGCACGGCCGGGAGGCACACGTTCCAGAAGATCCGGATCATGCTGCAGCCGTCCACGCGCGCGGCCTCGATGAGCTCGTACGGCACGGCGTCCACTGTGTACTGCCGCATCCAGAAGACGCCGAACGCGGTCACCAGGTTCGGCACGATCACCGCCTCCAACCCGCCGGCCCAGCCGAGCTTCGACATCGCGATGAACAGCGGGATGATGCCCAGCTGCGTGGGCACCGCGAGCGTCACCACGATGAACACGAACAACGCGTTGCGGCCGCGGAAGCGCAGCTTGGCGAAGGCGAACCCGGCGAGCGAGGAGAACAGCACCGTGGTGAGCGTGACCGTGCCGGACACGATCGCGCTGTTGGCCAGCGCCTTCCAGAACGGCACGGTGTCGAACACCCGCGCCGCGTTGGCGAAGAAGTTCCCGCCCGGCAGCAGCGGTGGCACGCGTTCGGTGAGCATCCCGTTGTCGCGGCTGGCGACGAGGAACGACCAGTAGAACGGGAACAGCGAGCCGAGCACGAACACGGCCAGCACCCAGTAGGTGGCCTTGCGCGGTTTGCCCAGCCGGCTCACCCGCGTGGTCAGCGTGGTCATTTGCCCCTCCGAGGGGTACGCGCGATCCGGCCGGTGAGCAGGTAGTTCAGGCCCGCGATGAGCACGATGATCAGGAACAGCACCCAGGCGATCGCCGACGCGTAGCCGAGGTCGAAGTTCTCGAACGCCGTCTGGTACAGGTACAGCGTCACCGTCTGGAACTGGTGGGTGGAGCCGCCGTTGTTCGAGCCGGGCATGGCGTCGAACAGCTTGGGCTCGGTGAAGATCTGCAGCCCGCCGATCGTCGAGGTGATGGTGACGAAGATCAGTGTCGGCTTCAGCAGCGGCAGCGTGACGTGCCGGAACCCCCGTACGGTGCCGGCGCCGTCGATCAGCGCCGCCTCGTGCAGCTCCTTCGGGATGGCCTGCATCGCGGCCAGCACGATCAGCGCGTTGTAGCCGGTCCAGCGCCAGTTGACCATGATGGCGATGGCCACGTGGCTCGCGAACCGGTTGGCCTGCCAGTCCACAGGGGACAGTCCGAAGGTCTGCAGGAGACCGTTCACGAGGCCGTACTTGGGGCCGAACAGGTTGGCGAAGATGATCCCGAGCGCCACCAGGCTCGCCGCGTACGGCAGCAGGATCCCGACGCGCCAGCCGGTCGCGCCGCGCAGCCGAGTCGACAGCAACGCGGCCAGGAGCACGGCGATGATCAGCTGCGGCGCGCTGGAGAGCAGGAAGATGCTCACGGTGTTCTCCAGCGAGTGCCAGAACTGCACGTCGGCGAAGAGCTCCTTGAAGTTGTCGAGGCCGATGAAGTCGGGGTTGTCGTCGCCGGCGTCCCAGTGGAACAGCGAAACGTACGCGGTGTAGAGCAGCGGGAACAGCCCCACGATGCCGAAGACGATGAAGAACGGTGCCACGTAAAGGTAAGGCGACGCCTTCACGTCCCACCTGGACAGCCGGTCGCGCAGCCCCGGCCGGGGTGCGGGTCGCCGCACCCCGGCCTGCGTGCCCTCGCGCGTGACGGTGGTCGTCACCGCGCGAGCTTCTTCGCGCCGTCCACGAGCTGCTGCCAGCCGTCGGCCGGCGACTTGCCCTGCTCCACGGCCTGGAGCGCGGGAGCCGTGACGTTCTCCTGGATCTGGCCGTCGTTCGGGCCCTTGTACTGCGGCTTCGCGACCTTCTTGGCCTGCGCCACGAACAGCTCGCCGATCTTCGCGCCGCCGAAGTACGCGTCGGTCTGGTTCAACAGCTCGGGGCTCTCCAGTGCCTTGACCTGGCTCGGGAACGTGCCCTTCGCCTGGAAGGCCTTGAGCTGCTGCTCCGGCGCCGTCAGCCATGCGGCCAGCGCCGCGGCCTCACGCGGGTGCTTGCTCTGCGTCGGCACGGCCAGGTACGAGCCGCCCCAGTTGCCGCCGCCACCGGGGAACGCGTCGGTGACCGCCCACTTGCCGGCGTTTTCCGGCCCGGCCTGCTCCTTGACCACGCCGAGCATCCACGCGGGACAGACCTTCGTGGCGAACGCGCTCTGGCGGAAGCCGGAGTTCCACTCGTTGCTGAACGCGGTGAGCTTCGCCGACTCGCCCTTCCCGACGGCGTCGGTCACCTTCGCCCACGCGTCCTTGATGCCCTGGGTGGACTCGACAGTGAGCTTGTCGTCCTTGTCGAGGTAACCGACGGGCAGCTGGTTGACCATCGCGTTGAAGTTCTGCGCGGCCGAGTCGAACCACGCCTTGCCGGTCTTCTGCGCGTACTGCGCACCCGCCGCGAAGTAGCTGTCCCAGGTGGCGAACATGGTCTTCACGGACGCGTCGTCCGTCGGCAGGCCGGCCTGCTGGAGCAGGTCCTTGCGGTAGCACATCGCGTCGGGCCCGATGTCCGTGCCGTAGCCGATGAGCTTGCCGTTCTTGTCCTTGCCGGCGTCGTACTTCCACGACAGCCAGCGGTCCGGGCTCGCGTCGGCCGGGCCGATCTGGGTGAGGTCGTAGAACTTCGACGACTTGCTGAGGATGTCGGAGAGGTGGCCTTCCTCCACGGCCTGCACGTCGGCGAGGCCCGAGCCCGCCGCGAGCTTGGTCATCATGTCCTGCGCGTACGGGCCGCCCTGGCCCGTCTTGCGGTGGGTGATCTTGATGTTCGGGTGCAGCCGCTCGTACTCCGGGATCAGCGCTTCGTAGCCGAACTCCGTGAACGTGGCCAGCGTGAGCTCCACGTGCTCGTCCGGCCCGGCCGCCGCCGGGATGTCGCTGCTGCTGCCACCGCCGCCACCGCACGCCGCCACGGCGAGCGCCGTCATCGTGATGCCCAGCGTGAGTGCCAGGCCCTTCCGGAACGTTGTCACCGTCGTCAACCCCTTGAAGGTTCAGTTTCTGGGAGCGCTCCCAGACGGTTGACGAGTGTGGGTCCGCTGGAGTTCCATGTCAAGAGTGGTTATCGGAGCGTGCCCTTCCGGGAGCGCTCCCTGAATCGTGCGGCTAAGCTGTCCGGCGATCACGAGTGGAGGGGTGGTGCAGTGGCGCCTCGGTCCGAGGACGAGCGCCCGACGCTGGAAGACGTCGCGGCGTTCGCCGGTGTGTCGCGCTCCACCGCTTCGCGGGCGTTGAACGACGACACCTACGTCAGCGCGCGGTCGCGCGAAAAGGTGCTCGCGGCGGCGCGCGATCTCGGCTACTCGCCGAACCAGGCCGCGCGGTCGCTGGTCACGCGGCGGACGGGCGCGATCGCCGTGGTGCTGTCGGAACCCGAGGCGCGGCTGCTCGACGACCCGTACCGCACGGCCGTGATGCGCGCCGGCTACCGCGAGCTGGCCGACGTCGGCTGCCAGATGGTGCTGATCTTCAGCGACACCCGCGAAGACCTCACACGCACGGTGCGCTTCCTCGAAGGCGGCCACGTCGACGGGGTGCTCGTGTTCGCGCCGCACCGCGCCGATCCGCTGCCCCGGGCGTTGCGGCTGCTTCGCGTGCCCGTCGTCTTCGGTGGTCAGGCGGCCGACCTGCGCCGCGGCGTGCACGTGGTCGACTTCGACAACGAGGGCGGCGCGCGCCTCGCCGTGCAGCACCTGGTGTCGGCCGGCCGCCGCCGCATCGCGACCATCGCCGGGCCCCAGGACCAGGGCGCACCCGTCGACCGCCTCGCGGGCTGGCGCAAAACCCTCGTCGACGCCGGCCTCGACCCGGCGGACCTCGCGGAGGAAGCCGACTTCACCCTCGCCGGCGGCGCCCGCGCCATGGCTTCGTTGCTCGACCGCGTGCCCGACCTCGACGCCGTGTTCGTGGCCAGCGACATGATGGCCGTCGGTGCCCTGCGCACGCTTTCGTCGGCAGGACGGTCCATTCCGGACGAGGTCGCCGTGGTCAGCTTCGACGACAACGCCACGCTGGCGCCCGAGATGACCCCGCCGCTGACCTCCGTGCACCAGGACCCGCGCGAGCAGGTGCACGCGATGGTGGAGACGCTGATGAACCTGCTCGACGGGAAGGAACCCCAGCCGCGTCAGCAAATCCTGCCGGTGTCGCTCACCGTCCGCGAGTCGAGCTGAAGTCCGTCAGGCCGACGAGGTAGGTGCGGTCCGCGTCGAAGCGCACGACGAGCTGGACACCGTTCGTGCCTTTCGGCATGTACGCGGTAACGGGCGAGCCGTCGAGGTTGTGAGCCGCCGACGCGGCCGCGACGAGCACGGCCCCCGTGCGGCCGAGGCCTCGTGGCCGGAGCCGCGCTCGGGCGCCACGGGGTGTCGGGCACGGTGCCCGCCCGCGCAAGGTGGCGGCGTCCTCCAGCTGGGAACGGCCGGGACGTTCCGGCTGATCGCGCAGGTCAGCGTTCATGCGGGCCGTCCTTCATCCGGCGTCGGAGGGTGGCCAGGGCGCGGTGGGCCGTCGACTTCACGGTGCCGGGTGGCACGCCGAGCGTGCGCGCGATCTCGGCCTCGCCGCGTCCCTGGCGACGACGATCGGCCCGGATCTTTCTGGTGCTCATGCGGGGTATCACGCGTTGGGTGTCGGCAGGCTCCACCGGCTTCCGGTGACCTGGGTCACGTCCACGACGTGGCAGCAAGAGGACGATCGGGACCCCTCCCGGCGACCTCGGCCTAACTTCTGCGCCATGGGTGCGAACGAGAGCCGCGGGCGGGCCGCGGCCGGGCGGTTGCGGGCGATCGCGACGCCGCAGCTGTACCGGCGCAACCCGTTCCGGATCACGGGGCTCAACGCGACGGCGTCGCGGCGGACCGTGCGCGAGCAGCGGCTGCGGGTGCTCGGCGTGCTCGACGTCGGCGGCGCGCGGCCGACCGGGGTGCCGGCCGACTCGACGCCGGAGGAGATCCGCGCGGCGTTCGACGCGCTCGGCAACACCGAGCACCGGTTCGTCGACGAGCTGTTCTGGACCTGGGGCACTCCCGAGGACTGCGGGTGCCCGCCGCAGTTGCACGACAAGCACGACCTCGCCGTCGCGGCGCACTCGGCCGCGCTCGAGGCCGAAACCGAGCACACCGAGGACCACCCGGCGCCGCTGTGGGACGAGGCCGCGCGCAGCTGGGCCGTCACGCTCAGCAGCGAGGCCTTCTGGGGGCACCTCGCCCACCGCGTGGAGAGTCTCGGCGACCGGCGGCTCGACGAGTCCACAGTGGATGGTATTCGCGGCGCTCTGCCGGGCGCGCTCGTCGCCCCGCTCGTGGCGCTCACGGCCGAGTCGAGCGAACCCCACCGGCTCGTGCGGTACCTGCCGCTCTTCGGCGGCGACAAGCACACCGTGGCCGACGCTCGCAGCGAAGCCGCCGAACCCACCTACCAGCGCGTGGAGAGCCTGCTGAAGGAGCTGCGCACGCTGCTGGACCAGGGCAAGGCGCGCACGGCGGCCGAGCGCGCGCTCGCGGAACTCCCCGCGCCGCTCGACCGGCTCGAAGACCTGGTGCCGCGCAAGGACTTCCGGCGCACGGCGAGCGTCACCGAACTGGCGGCGGTCTCGCTGAACAACATCGGCGTCGCGCTCGCCGATTCCGCCGGCGCGCACCACGCGCTGACGAAGGACGTCTTCGCCCTCGCGACGCGATACAGCACGGACCCGGACACGCTCGCCACCGTCAAGCGCAACCGGCAGGGCGCTCTCGGCGCCGGCCGGGTCAGCGCCCCCGTCGACGTCGGGCACCTGTGGAACACCGTGACCGGCTACATCAAGCGCGGCCGCTACAGCGACGCGACCCTCGTGCTGAACACGATCATCGAGGTCGCGCCACGCTCCGAGGACCGTGAGCAGGCTCGCCGGATGATGGTCCAAATGCGACAGCTGCAGGACGGCGGACCTCCACGACGCTACGTCTCCGCGGCACGGGTGTTCCTGGCGCTGCTCCACGTGGCCTTCGGCGTCACCCTGCTCGCGACGCTGCTGACCTCGCCGTTGCTGCCGGTGTTCCTGATCGGCGTGCCCGGCCTGGTCGGGGCTCTCGGGCTGGCCACGGACGCGTCGGCCGGCCGCGGGCGGCTGCCGGGCCTGCTCGTGACCGATGCGGTGGCGGGGCTGGTGCTGTGGCTGGTGGATTCGACCGGCACGCCGATCCCCGCGTGGATCACGGTGGTGACCGCGGTGCTGCTGCTCGTGGTGGGGACCGTACGCGTGCGCACGGAGAGGACAAGGGTGTGACGAACACCGAAGACCGGCGCCAGCGCCGGCACCACCGGGAGTTCCGCATCGAGGAACCCTTGTGGGGAGCGGAAGAGCGGGCTCGGCTGCGAGAGCTCGCTGACCAGGTCTCGGCCCTGCTCACGGCCACGAAGGGTTCTGCCGCTGAACCGGCGGGGCCCCGGCTGTCCGAATCGGACCTGGCCGTCGCGGCGACGGCGTTGTGGCGGGCGCGCAAGAAGCTCACCGGAGTGCACGACCGTGTGGCGAAGCAGGCGGGCCGGTACCTGTCGGCGAGCCAGGAGGCCCTCGACGCGGCGGGCGTGCTGATCCAGGACCACGACGGGGACCCGTTCGACTCGGGGCTCGCGCTGGAACCGCTGGTGTTCCAGGACGAACCGGGCCTCACGTCGGAGCGCGTGGTGGAGACGGTGCGGCCTTCGGTCTACCTGGCGGGGCGGCGGATCCAGATGGGGCAGGTCATCGTGGGGTGCCCGGTCGCCCCCGGCACTACGGCGGAGGAAGCTGATGCGGGACACCCGTGACACCATTGATTTCGGCATCGACCTCGGCACGACGAACAGCGCGCTCGCCGTGCTGGACGGCGGCCAGGTCTCGGTGGTCAAGAACAACGTGCAGGGCGACTACACGCCCTCGGCCGTGTGGATGCCCAAGCCTGGCCTGATCCAGGTCGGCGCGGCGGCGAAGAGCCGCCGGGAACGCGACTCGGACAACGTCCAGATCGAGTTCAAGCAGGCCATGGGCTTCGCCGACGCCCGGCGCACCTTCGCGCGCGCCGGCGTGTCGATGACGCCGGTCGAGCTGTCGGCCGAGGTGCTCAAGTCGCTGCGCGGCGACGCCGCCCGCCGGTTCGGCGAACCGCCCGCGGCCGCGGTCATCACCGTGCCCGCCGCCTTCGCGCTCAACCAGACCGAGGCGACGAGCGAAGCGGCGAAGCTCGCCGGCTTCACGGTCCCGTGCCCGCTGGTGCAGGAGCCGACGGCGGCCGCGTTCGCCTACGGCTTCCAGAACGAGAGCCGCGGCGCCTACTGGATGGTGTTCGACTTCGGGGGCGGGACGTTCGACTCGGCGGTGGTCAGCACAGTCGACGGCGAGCTGTCGGTGCTCCACCACGCGGGCGACCTCGGCCTCGGCGGCAAGAACATCGACGCGGCCATCGTGAGCAGCCTGCTCGCGCCGGCCGCCGCGAAAGCGTTCAAGCTGGCCGACTTCACCATCGAGAACCCGTGCTGGATCCGCAACTTCGCGTTCCTGCGCGCGGCCGCGGAGTCGGCCAAGATCGCGCTGTCCTCGACCGACCAGGCGCAGATCATGGCGGAGCTGGACCTCGGCGACGGCGCGCTCGAGCTGTTCGAGTACACCCTGCGGCGCGAGGACGTCGACCGGCTCGCGTCGCCGTTCTACCTGCGCGCGGTGCACCTGTGCCGCGAAGCGCTGGCGAAGGCGAACCTGCGGCCCTCGGACATCGACCGGCTGCTGCTCGTCGGCGGCCCGACCCTGGCCCCCGGGCTGCGCGAGCTGCTCGCGGATCCGGCCGACGGTCTCGGCATCGAGCTCGACCACAGCCAGGACCCGAGCACGGTCGTCGCGCGTGGCGCCGCGATCTACGCCGGCACGGTGGCGTTGCCGCGTGCGAAGGTCGTGCCGAAGCGTGGTGAGTTCTCCGCGACCCTGTCCTACCCGAAGACCACGAGCCTGCTGTCCGTCCCGGTCTCGGGCCGGTTCGAGACGTCGGGTGGCGCCGACTGGAGCCGCTTCCGCGTGGTCCTGAGCGATTCGCAGCGGCAGCCGCAGTACCGCAGCGCGGAGATCACGCTGTCTCCCGAAGGCACGTTCACCCTCGACGTGCTGCTCAAGGAGCTGGTCTCCAACCGGTTCGAGGTCGAGCTGATCGACCCGGTGGGGGCGCGGGTGCCGGTGAACCCGCCGGGGTTCACGATCACCCACTGGGCGAACGAGATGCAGGGCCAGACCGTGGTCAACAGCGTCGGCCTGACCGAGGCCGACGGCACGTTCACCCCGATGCTGATGAAGAACCGGCCGCTGCCGGCGGAAACCACGCAGGTCTTCTTCTCGACCGCGAGCGTGCACCGCGCGGAGGCCGGTTCGGTGATCCGCATCCCCATCGCCGAAGGAGAGTTCCGGCGCGGCGAGCGCAACAAGCAGGTCGGGCTGATCGAGATCAAGGCTCAGGACGTGCGCCGCGACCTGCCGCGCGGCAGCGAGATCCAGGTGACCTTCGAGATGGACGAGTCGCGCCTGGTCTCGGTCACCGCTTTCGTGCCGTTGCTCGACGCGGAGTTCGAGGCCGCCGTCGAGCTCAACAAGACCGCGGTCCCCGAGGCGCCGGCGCTGCGCCGTCAGCTCAACGAGCTGGAGGCCCGCCACGAACAGCTGCGGTCCGAGGCCGAGACGGCGCGCTCGGATCGCGCTCGCGGCCTGCTGACGCGGCTCGACGAGCGGGGCACGGTCGCGGCGGTGCGCGAGGAAGTCACCTCGAGCGCGACCGACGAGGGCGCGGCGGTCGCGGCCGAGCAGCGGATGCGGGAGGTGCAGGCCGAGCTGGACGACATCGAGGAGGAACTGCGCATCCCCGACGTGATGGCCCGGCTGCGCGACCAGATCGCGCACTGCCGGGAGCTCGTCGAGCGCGTCGGCTCCGAGGAGGACCGCACCGAGCTGGCCGACATCGAACGCCGCTACGAGACCGTGCGCGACAGCCGCGACGCCGCGGCCGCCGAACGCCTCTCCGACCGCGCCACGGACCTGCAGGTGGTGCTGCTGCGGCGCGACGGCTCGCTCGACGAGGAGATCTTCAACGCCCTGCGCGCGGCGCGCAACCGGATGACCGACCCCGCCCGCGCCCGTGAGCTCATCCGCGAAGGCGAGTACGCCGTCAATACGAGCAACTGGGCGGCGCTGACGGACGTCAACCGCCGGTTGCGGGCCCTGCTGCCACCCGATCCGGGTGGCGCCGGTTTCGACGGCATCCTGCGACAGGAGCGTTCGTGATGAGCGTGTTCAGCGGGCTTTCCGAGGAGCTGACGATCGCGGAGGCGGCCGACCTGGCCCGCCTCGGCGAGTACGCGGCCGCCGCCGAGATGTTGCAGCGCGCCGCCACCGACGACGTGGCGCGCTTGGATCTGCTGGCCCGCGTCCACGCCCAGGCCGGTGATCTGGAGCAGGCCGACGCCGCGTGGGCCCGCGTGCTGGAGCTGGCGCCGGAGTCCGAGCCGGCGCTGGCGGGACGGCGGCTGATCGCGAAGATCCGTTCGGGGCGGCTGCGCAAGCGTCCGGTCGGCCGTCGGCTCGCGGTCGCCGGCGCGGCGGTGGTCGTCGTGGCCGGAATGGCGGTGATCGTGGCGACGCTGCCGTGGTCTTCCCCGGAACCCGCGCCGACGGCCGCACCGCCCGCGACGACCAGCCCCGCCGTGCAGGCCGAGCTGGACCGGTTGCACGCGTCGCAGTCGAAAGCGGCCGAGGCGGAGCAGAGCCGTCAGCAGAAGCTCACCGCGCTGGCGTCGCACCTCGGTGGCGACGGCGTGCAGGTCACGACCGGCTCGGCCGTCACCATCACCTTCGACCGCGGGCTCTTCGGCCCCAACGCGATCAGCCCCAGCGCCGACGGCCGTCGCGAACTGGAGCGGTGGGGCGCCGTCCTCAAGGGACAGGACGTGCGGGTCACCGTGATCGGCCACGGCGTCGCCGTGTCCGGTGGCCCGGCCACGGGCGGCTCGTCGACCGCACTGGCCCGCGCGGCTTCGGCGGCCCGTGTGCTGGCGACGGCGAGCGGCCTGCCGCTCACGACGTTCGCGATCACCAGTGCCGACCAGGCCACGCCCGTGCACGAGGGCACGGACGCGGCCGCGAACCGGACGGTGACGCTGGAGGTGACCCCGGCGTAGTCAGACGCCGATCGCGTCGAGCTCGGCCACGACGTCGGCCGGCAGCTCGAGCGCGGCGGCCGCGACGTTCTCCCGCAGATGCGCCATCGACGACGTGCCCGGGATCACGGCGATCGCGGGCGAGCGCTGCAGCAGCCACGCCAACGCGACCTGCATCGGCTTCGCGCCGAGCCGCGCGGCACAAGCGTCGAGCGCCGCGGACTGCAGCGGGCTGAACCCGCCCAACGGGAAGTACGGGACGAACGCGATGCCGAGCGCGGCGCACTTGTCCACGAGGTCGTCGTTCTCGCGGTGCGCGAGGTTGTAGGCGTTCTGCACGCACACCACCGGCGCGATCTCGCGCGCGACGTCGAGCTGCGCGCCCGTCACGTGGCTCACGCCGAGGTGACGGATCAGGCCCTGGTCCCGCAGCTCGGCCAGCACTGAAAACGGTTCCACGATCGACACGTCGACGGGGTAGCCGCCCGTTTCGTCGCCCAGGCGCAGGTTCACGACGTCGAGCGCTTCGACGGCCAGGTTGCGCAGGTTGTCGTGGACGGCGGAGATCAGCTCGTCGCGCTTGAGCGCGGGCGGCCAGCCGCGGTCGGCGCTGCGGCGCGCGCCCACCTTTGTCACCAGCACCAGCTCGTCCGGGTAAGGCGCGAGATTGGTCCGGATCAGCTCGTTGACGGTGTGCGGGCCGTAGTAGTCCGACGTGTCGATGTGCGTGATGCCCAGCGCCAGCGCCTCGCGCAGCACCGCCGACGCCTCGGCGAGGTCCTGCGGCGGCCCCCAGACCCCCGGGCCGGCCAGGCGCATCGCGCCGAAGCCCATCCGGTTCACGGTCAGCTCGCCGAGCTGCAGGGTGCCGGCCGCCGTGGCGTCCGTCGTCATGTGGTGCTCCTCCCGGGACGGTGATCCGGCCGCCAGCGTAGTCCGGAGTGGACTGCGATCAGGTGCATGCGTGCTTCGACTTCAGCACCCGCTTCACCGACGCCGCCACGCGATCGGCGGGCAGCTCGCCGCTCGACACCGCCTTCACCAGCCGGTCGAGCACCGCGCCGACGTCGCCGTTGCCCGAGGAGAACAACGCCTCGTCCGCACCGGCCTGAAGCGCCTTCAGTACGGCGTCGGGCAGCGGGTACTGGTCGGTGATCGCCTTCATGCCGCCGAGGTCGTCGGTGATGATCGGGCCGGTGAAGTGGTAGTCGCCGCGCAGCAGCTGGTAGGCGGCGGGGGAGATGGACGCGGGCACGCCGCCGGTGAGACCCGGCACGTCGAGGTGGCCCACCATCACTTCCACGGCGCCGTAGTCGGCGATGTTCTCGTACGGCTTGAGGTCCACCTTGCGCAGCTGGTCGAGCGGCGGCGTGGTGACCGTACCCTTGTGCGAGTCGCCGGATCCGTGGCCGTGGCCGGGGAAGTGCTTGAGCACCGGCGTCACGCCGCTCTGGCGCAGGCCCTCGGCGAACGCCATCGCGTACTGGCGCACCTTGGCGGGATCCGAGCTGTACGAACGGTCTCCGATCACCGCGTCGTCCGGTTCGTCGCTCACGTCGGCGTCGGGCGCGTAGTCGACGGTGATCCCGCGCGCGTGCAGCTGCTTGCCCCGCTGCACGCCCAGCGCGCGGACTTCGGCGGGCGTCTTCGTGGCGGCCAGCTCGCGCGCGCTCGGCATCGAGCCGTCGAGGTCGTCGATGCGCTGCACGCGCCCGCCCTCTTCGTCGACGGAAACGGACACGGGGATCTTCGCGACCTTCTGCACGGCGTCGAGCGCGTGGTTCTGCAACAGCGTGGTTTTATTTCCTCCCACGAAGAACCCGCCGATCTGCTGCTGCTGGACAAGTTTTGTCACCGCCGCCGGATCGGCGGCGTCGACACCCGGGACGACCAGCTGCGCCACCCGCGTGCGTACGTCGAGTGAAGCGATCAGTGAGTCGCATGAAGACGGTGAAGCCGGCCGTGAAGACGGTGGCTGCGCCGGCTCCGAAGACACCGTCGGCGCGGCGCTCGTGCTCGGCTGAGCACCCGGTTCCGTCAGCGCGGTACCGGAAACCGTGTGGGCGGAAGCACATCCGGCGAGGGCGCCGGCGACCAGCACGGCGCCGCCGATCGCCGCAGGTAGCCGCTTCCGTGCGGGCATCTTCATGAATTCCTTACATGTTTGTTCCCGGTGTCGACGCGACGCTAGCGGAACCCCTGGTGGGAGCCCAACTTCACGTCGTGAAGAATGACTTCATCGCGGCTAGAGAATTCGTGAAGCCGCTGTCTCCAGACTGGCAGACACGGGATGAGTGTTTCTTCAGGGAGGTAGCAGCGATGGATCAGGTCAGGGTGGCGGCGTGGGCTTCGGATCCCATCGCGCTCGCGGGGCTCATCGACCACTTGCAGGCGCGACCCGAGGTGCAGGTGCTGCCCGGCCCGCGGCGCGGGGAAGCGGCGGTGCTCGTGTTCGCCGCCGGCCGCGTGACGCCGGAGCTGAAGGCCGCCCTGCGCGCGGCCGCCTCGGAGACGCCGGCCGCGATCGTCCTCGTCGCCGGGTACGTCGACGCCGACGAGCTGCCGGAGCTGGCCGCGTGCCACGTCGTGGCCGTGCTGCCGCGCGAGGCCATCGCGGGCGAGGCGCTCGTGCGCAGCATCACCGCCGCCGCGTCGGGCCGGGAGACCTCGCTGCGCGATCTGCTGGGCCAGGCCGAGAGCCTGCAGCACACCGCGGGCGGTGCCGCGCTGTCGCCTCGCGAGGTCGACGTGTTGCGGCTGATGGCCGAGGGCTGGGACACCGCGGAGATCGCCGGGAAGCTCTGTTACTCGGAACGGACCGTGAAGAACGTCATCTACGGGATGACCAATAGGCTGAAGCTGCGCAACCGACCGCATGCCGTCGCCTACGCCCTGCGCGCAGGTGTTATCTGAGGGAAGCTCACCCCGTGCGAAAGCTGACCCGGCGCCCGGCCGTCGCCGTCCTGACGACCGCGCTCCTCCTGCTGGTAACCGCTTGCAGCGGCGGCTCCGCCGCCGAAGGCGGGAAGATCAAGCTGACTGTGGCCACCTTCGGTGAGTTCGGTTACGGCCCGCTCTTCGCCCAGTACGAGAAGGATCATCCGAACATCGAGATCCAGAGCCGGGTCACCGACTTCGACACGCACTTCAAGACCCTCGCCACGCAGCTCGCGGCCGGCCACGGCGCGGCCGACATCGTCGCCATCGAGGAGCAGCAGATCCCCAAGTACCTCGGGGTGAAGGACAAGTTCGTGAACCTCGCGGACTACGGCGCCGACCAGCTGCAGAACCAGTGGGCGGCGTGGAAGTGGGCCCAGGGGACCAAGGACGGCGACGTGCTCGGCCTCGGCACCGACATGGGCAGCCTCGCCATGTGCTACCGCCGCGATCTCTTCCAGCAGGCCGGCCTGCCGACCGACCGCAAGGCCGTCGCCGCGCTCATGCCGACCTGGGACGCGTACGCCCAGCTGTCACAGCGCTTCACCGACAAGCTGCCGAAGGTGAAGTTCGCCGACTCGGCTGGAACCGTTTACACGGCGATGCTGAACCAGTCGCCGGAGAACTACTTCTCCTCGCGCGACGATTCCTACATCGCGGACAAGAACCCCGCCGTGCGCAACGCCTTCATGCTCGCCGGCACCCTCGCGCAGAAGGGCCAGACGGCCGGCGCGACCACCTACACGCAGGCCTGGAACGTCGCGATCAAGCAGGGCAGTTTCGCCACCATCGCGTGCCCGGCCTGGATGCTCACGCAGATCAAGGAAGCCGGCGGCGACGGCAACACCGGCAAGTGGGACGTCACGACCGTCCCGGGCGCCAGCGGCAACCAGGGCGGCTCGTTCCTCTCGATCCCGAAGCAGAGCGAGCACCCCAAGGAGGCCTACGACCTCGCGAAGTGGCTCACGGCGCCCGAGCAGGAGAAGAAGATCTTCCTCTCCGACGGCATCCTGCCGAGCGAGCCGGGCGTCTACAAGGACCCGCAGGTCGTGGCCCACACCGACCCGTACTTCTCCGGCGCGCCGATCGGCCAGATCTACGCCGCGTCCGCCGATACCCTTCGTCCCAACTACCGCGGCCTGTACGACGCCGACGTCCGGCCGGAGTTCGGCCGGGCGCTCGGGCGGATCGAGGACGGGTCCGAAAAGGTCGACGCGGCCTGGGCGGACGCCGTGAAGCTCGGCCGCGAGGCGATCAAGTAAGGCCCCGCATGCGCGGCCCCCTGTCGGCGCGTTGGGACCGCAAGGTCACGCCGTTCCTCTTCATCGCCCCGTTCTTCGCGGTGTTCGTGGTGTTCGGGGCGTTCCCGCTCGTCTACACGGCCTGGGTGTCCCTGCACGACTGGGACCTGCTCGCCGGTGACCAGGGCGGGTTCGGGCTCGCGAACTACGCCGAGCTGTTCACCGACGGCCGCTTCTACAACGCGCTGTTCAACACCACGAGCATCTTCCTGCTCGCCGCGATCCCCGAGTTCTTCCTGGCGCTCGGGATCGCGGCGCTGCTGAACCGGCCGCTGCGCGCGGCGACGTGGTGGCGCACCGGCGTGCTGCTGCCCAACGTGGTGTCGGTCGTGGCCGTGGGGCTTGTGTTCGCGCAGCTCTACAGCCGCGATTACGGCGTGGTCAACGAGGTGCTCGGCTGGTTCGGGATCGACCCGATCTCGTTCCAGGCGCGCAAGTGGTCCTCGCACCTGGCCATCGCGACGATGGTGATGTGGCGCTGGACCGGCTACAACTCGCTGATCTACCTGGCGGCGATGCAGGCCGTGCCGCAGGACCTGTACGAGGCGGCGGCGCTCGACGGCGCTTCGCGCTGGCGGTCGTTCTGGTCGGTGACGGTGCCGGGCATCCGGCCGACCATCGCGTTCACGGCCGTGGCGGGCACCGTAAACGGGCTGCAGTTGTTCGCCGAGCCGCAGCTGTTCGACGCGACGGGCTCCAGCGGCACGGGCGGTAACGACCGGCAGTTCCAGACGCTCACGATGTACCTGTACGAAAAGGGTTTCGGCAAGTTCGACGCGGGCTACGCGTCGGCGCTGTCGTGGGTGATGTTCGTGTTCTGCGTGCTGTTCGCGTTCTTCAACTACCGGCTGGTGCGCCGGTTCGTGAGCGCGCCGTGATGCCGCGGCGGCGCGCGGGCGCGTGGGTGTACGTGGTGCTCGTCGGTGTGGTCGGTGCTTCGCTGTTCCCGCTGTACTGGTCGTTCGTGATCTCCACCCGCGACAACTCGGCGATCGGGGAGACCTCACCGCTGCTGCTGCCGGGCGGGCACCTGTTCGAGAACATCCGGCGCGTGTTCGACACCGTCGACTTCTGGCTGGCGATCGGCAACTCGCTGATCGTGGCCGTGACGGTGATGGTGTCCAATGTGGTCCTCGCGAGCCTGGCCGGGTTCGCGTTCGCGCGACTGAGGTTCCCTGGCCGCAACAGTCTTTTCCTGTTCGTGGTCGGCTCGGCGATGGTGCCGGCGCAGCTCGGCGTGATCCCGCTGTACCTCGTGGTCGGCGACTTCGGCTGGTACGGGAAGCTGGAGGCGGTGATCGTACCGGCGCTGGTGAGCGCGTTCAGTGTGTTCTGGATGCGCCAGGCGTGCGAGGGCGCGGTGGCCAGCGAGCTCGTGGACGCGGCCACTGTGGACGGTGCGTCGGTGGTGCGCACGTTCTGGCACGTGGCCCTGCCCGCGATCCGGCCGCAGGCCGCGGTGCTGGCGATGCTCACGTTCATGGCCACGTGGAACGACTACTTCTGGCCGCTGGTGGTTCTCGACCCCAACGAGACGCCGACCGTGCAGGTGGTGCTCTCGCAGCTGGCCAGCGGCTACTACACCGACTACGCGCTGATGCTCACGGGCGCGACGCTCGGCGTGCTGCCGGTGATCGCGCTGTTCCTGGTTCTGGGGCGTTACATCGTGCGGGGAATCCTGAAAGGTGCTGTCCATGGCTGAGCTCGAGTTCCCGTCCGGCTTCTGGTGGGGCGCGGCGACCGCGTCGTACCAGATCGAAGGCGGGGTGACCGAGGGCGGTCGCGGACCGTCCATCTGGGACACCTACAGTGCGACACCGGGCAAGGTTCTCAACGGCGACACCGGTGCGGTCGCGTGCGACCACTACCACCGGTATGGCACGGACGCCGCGTTGTTGTCCGAGCTGGGCCTGCCCGTTTATCGGTTCTCGGTGGCGTGGCCACGCGTGATGCCCGACGGCCGCACCCGCAACGCCGAGGGCCTCGCGTTCTACGACCGACTCGTCGACGAGCTGCTGAGCCGCGACATCCTGCCGGTGCTCACGCTGTACCACTGGGACCTCCCGCAGGCCATCGAGGACGCGGGCGGCTGGCCTTCGCGGGACACGGCCTACCGGTTCGCCGACTACGCCGCCGTGGTCCACGACGCCCTCGGCGACCGCGTGCCCCAGTGGACGACCATCAACGAGCCGTTCTGCGCCGCGTTCCTCGGCTACGGCAGCGGCGTCCACGCGCCGGGCATCCAGGACTACGACACGGCGTTGGTCGCCGCGCACCACCTGCTGCTGGGCCACGGCCTGGCGATGCGGGCGTTGACGGAACAGGCCCGTCCCGGGCAGGACTTCTCGGTCGCGTTGAACTTCGCGCCCGCGCTGGCCGACGGTGATACCGATGCCCACCGCGAAGCCGTGCGCAAGTTCGACGGCATCCACAACCGCTTTTTCCTCGACCCCGTCCTCGGCCGCGGCTACCCGGCCGACGTGATGGCCGACGTCGAACACCACGGCGGCCGGTTCGCGGCGTCCATTCAGGACGGTGACACCGACCTCATCGCCGCCGCGATCGACTGGCTCGGCGTGAATTACTACGCCCCCGCCCGCGTCGCACCGCTGGACGACCCGCTCGCCACGAGCAACTGCCCGCTGCCCGGCCTACGAGGCATGGACGTCCTGCCCGCCCGCGGCCCGCTGACGTCGTTCGGCTGGGAGCAGACGCCGTCGTCGCTCACCGATCTGCTGGTGTGGCTGAACTCCCACACCGGCGGCCTGCCCCTGGTCGTCGCCGAGAACGGCGCCTCCTTCGAGGACACCGTCGTCGACGGCCGCGTCCACGACCCCGCCCGCGTCGCCTACCTCGACACCCACATCCGCGCCGTCCACGACGCCATGGCCCAGGGCGCCGACGTCCGCGGCTTCCTGGCGTGGTCCCTTCTGGACAACTTCGAGTGGGGCATGGGCTACACCCAGCGCTTCGGCGTGATCCACGTGGACTTCGACACGCAGGTCCGCACGATCAAGGACTCGGGCCGCTTCCTGGGCGAGGTTGCGAAGCTCAACCGATTGCCGTCCTGAGGAACGACGCCAGCGCCCTTCGCTGAACTGCAATGCTGGTTCGGGGATCGATCGTGCCGATCCTGAGCCACCGCGTCCGAGGATCGGCGGGCACCTGCGGGAGGATGGCCTGGACGTCGGTGAAGCTGTAGTGCACGGCGTCGGGCAGGGTGGCGTCCGGCTTGGGGCCGGTGGTGTTGTCCCACAACAGCTTCCACGCCGGCGCCGTGTGGTGGTTGCGTGGGGTTCCGTCCACCGCCCCCACGGCGCTGCGCCGGCCCGGGCGTGCGCGGCGATCCTCTTCCACTCCACAGTGCCGGCCTCGATACCCAACGCCGGCGCCGCGCCCTGGTCGAAGTAGCCGGCCGCCACGGCCGGCAGGTAGCGCGCCCTGGGCTCGGCCCAGGGGCGGCGGGATACCAGACACTGATCATCAGCTCGCGCCCGCCGCGCGCGGGGGCGACCAACCGCACGTCGCGCTCGCCGATCGCGCGGGGCCCGCCGGGTTCCGGCAACCGGACCACCATCTCCGCCCGGGCGGGAGCAACCGTCGCGGCCATCGCGAGCAGGCTTACCAGGAGCACCAAGGTTTTTCTCATGCCGCCTACCCTGGTGGCCGGGTCACCTGCGGCGCTTCACCCGACAGTCCACCCGGATCCCCGACTTTCGTCGACCCTCAGCCGATCCGCCGCGCCACAGCATTCGCGACACCGGACCGCGACGGCGACTCCAGCTTCCCCAGCAATCGCGCCACATGCGCCTGCACCGTTCGTCGCGGCAAAGCCAGCTCCGTCGCGATGTCCGGGTTCGACCGGCCCTCCGCCACGAGCGTCGCGATCCGGACCTCCAGCGGCGACAGCGAATCCCACCCACGCCCCGGCCGGGCGGCGGCCACGAGCCGCCCACCGCGGCGGACGCCGAGTTCGCGCAGGCGCTTCTCCGCCCGCTGCAAGTCCCAGCGGGCCGACAGCGACGCGTACAGCTCCGCGGCCTCGTCCAGCGCCGCGTGGGCCGCGGGCAGGTCCTCGGACCGGGCGAGCAGCACCGCCGCGTCCTCCAGCGCCCCGGCCAGCTCCGGGCGGCGGCCGACCGAGCGGAAGTGCTCCACGGTCCGCAGCACCGGTGCCGGGTCGCCGTCGATCAGGCCGCGGCACCAGTCCATCGCCGCGTGGGCCCGGGCCGGCTCGCGTTCCTTGGCGGCCTCTTCCTCGCACACCGCCAACCCGCGCAACGCGAGCGCCTGGTCGCCGGCCTCCAATGCCAAGCCGACGAACATCGGCAGCCACTGGTGTCGCAACATCATCTGGGCGTACGTCGGGTTGAGGATCGGCTCGAGGACGGCCAGCGCTTCCTTGATTTCCCCGCGCTGCCACGCGACCACCGAGTTGGCCACCAGCAGGAAGTCGAAACTCTCCCGCTCGGCACCGGTCGCCGGCGCGTACTCCTCGGCCGCGTCCAGATGCGCCGCGGCCTGCCCGCGCTCGCCGCGCCGGGCGGCGATCAGCGACGCCACTCCGTGCAGCAGCAACGCCGCCGCGCCGGGCTCACGCAGGCCGTAGAAGGTGATCGCCGGTCCGTCTTCCGTCACGGTGTCGAGCTCGACCAGCGCCTCGTCCCAGCGCCCTTCCCAGTACCGGTGGACCGCCACCGACACCTGCAAGCCGATCGGCATCGAATGCCGCTGCGCGATCTCGCCCGCCGCCTGCAGCGTGCGGTCCGCCTCGCCGAGCCGGTCGAGGTTCTGCAGCGTGAACACGCGGTTGTCCAGGAGATCCAGGTGCAGGTCGGCCAGCTCGTGTTCGTCGCCGACAGCGTCGACGGCCTCGTCGATGTGCGCCAGCGCGCTTTCGTGGTGGCGGCGCACGGAATCCACCAGCCACAACGTCTGCAAAGCGTGCGCCGACAGGTACGGGTCGCCGTCGGCCTCCGCGAGGGCCTGGTGCGCGCTGGCCTCCGCGACGTCGAGGTCGTCGAGCCCACCGCGGCGGAAGTTCGCCAGCAGGTGCCGGCGCCGCACGTGCCAGATCTCGGGCAGCGCCGGATCGTCCTCGGCCTCTTCGAGCGTCTGCACGGCGAACGCGACCGCCCCGCGCCGGAACCGCAGTGTGGCCAGCAGGTGCCGCATCTCGGCGACGTTCTCCGGATCCTGCGACAGCTCAAGCGCTTGCACGGCAAGGGTTTCCGGGTTGCGCTCCAGCCGGAAGAGCACCTTCGCCAACGCGGTGATCAGCGCCTCGCGCCGCGGGTCGGAGGCCGAGCACGCGGTGAGCGCCCGCTCCAGCAGCTCCACGGCGATCAGCGGCGCCCGGTTGGTCACGGCCGTCTGGTTCTCCGTGAGCCAGTCCAGCACCCATGGGTCCACAGTGGACGGAGCCGCCACGAGCTGCTCCGCCACCCGCTTCACGGGCGCGCCGATCCGCGCCAGCGCCTCCGCGGCCTGCCGGTGCAGGGCGGCGCGAGTGCCCGAAAGCAGCCGGTTGTAGAGCGCCTGGCGCAGCAATGGGTGCCGGAACGCGAGCTGCGTGCCCGTGTCGATGAGGACGTTGGCCGCCACCGCTTCTTCCAACGGCCCCAGCAGGTCCGACGGCCGGATGCCGAGCACCGCCGCGATGTCGCCCACCGCGAACTCCATGCCCAGCAGCGCACCCCAGCGCAGCACGTCCTGCGTCTCGGCCGGCAGGAAGTCGAGCCGCCGGTCGACGGCCGCCACGAGCGAGCGCGGCGTCTCGAACTCGGCGGGGTCGTCGACGTCGGCGTAGCCGCTGTCCACCTCCACCGCACCCGCACGCACGAGGACGTCGACCATTTCCTTGACGTACAACGGGTTTCCCGCGGCACGAGCGGCCAGCTCACGCAGGCCGGGGCCGGGATCCGCGCCGAGCAGCCCTTCGATCAGCCGCACGACGTCGTCCGACACCAGCGGTTCGAGGTCCAGCACCACGCCGTCGCGCGACTCGACGCCGCGCCGCAGCTGGGCGAGCTCCGCGCGATCGGGCGCCGGCCGGGTCGCGGCCACGAGCAGCAACGGCAGCTGCCGCGTCGCCGCGCACAGGCGGTGCCACACGAGCACGCTCGACTCGTCGGCCCACTGCAGGTCGTCGATCACGAGCACCAGCGGGACGTCGGCGCACAGCTCGTCCACCAGGGACAACAGCCGGTCGACCGCTCCGAGTACCGGGTCGCTCGAACCCCACGCGCGTTGCGCCGGCCCCTCGCCCACCAGCTCTTTCGCCACACGCGCGCGTCGCGGATCCGGTGAGGCGGCGTCGATCGCGAGGCACTCCAGCATCACCTGCAGCGGGAACCGGGTGCTCAGCTCGTCCGCCGCGACCCAGGCGAGCTGCAGCCCGCCGCCGGTGGCGTGGCTGAACACGCGGGTGAGCAGCTCCGACTTCCCGATGCCCGGCTCGCCCTCGATCCACACGGCCCGGCCCCGCCCGTCGCGGACCTCGGCCAGCAGCTCGCTCAGCTGCGCCGACTCGGCTTCGCGGCCGTACAACGGGCTGTCGTCCCCGTCGTCCAGCGCCCGGCTGACGCGCGGTGGCAGCACGGAAATCGGCTCCGGGCCGGCCGCGGGCTCCGGTGCCTTCGCCTTGGGCAGGTCCAGCGCGGGGTCCTGCTCCAGCACGCGCTGGTGCAGCTCCCGCAGCCGCGGCCCGGGCTCCACGCCGAGCTCCGCGCGCAGGGTGGCGCGGGCGTCGCGGAACACGTCGAGCGCGTCGGAGTGCCGGCCGCTGCGGTAGAGCGCGAGCATCAGCGGCTCGCGCACCGCCTCCCGTAGCGGGTGCTCACCGACCAGCACCGTCAGCTCTGCGATCAGATCTTGGTGGCCGCCGAGCTCCAGGACGGCAGCGGCGCGGCGCTCCAGCGTGTCGAGCCGCAGCTCGGCCAGGTGCTCGCGGTGGCGCTCGGCGAACTCGCCGGGCACGCCGGACAGCGCTTCGCCGTGCCAGAGGGCGAGCGCGGCGTCGTACTCCGCGGCGGCCTTGTCGTGATCACCGGCGGCGGCGTGCTGCTGCGCCTGCTCGCGGTGACGTTCGAACACCGCCGCGTCGAGGCCTTCGGGCTCCAGCGCGAGTGAATAGCCTCCGGCATCGGACACGAGCACGCCCGAGGCCGCCCACTTCGTGCGCTCGGGATCGAGCGCACGCCGCAGCCCCGAGACGTAGGTGTGCACGCTGCCCTCGACACTGGCGGGCGGCGAGTCGCCCCACACCCCCGCGATGAGCTCCGCGCGCGGCACGGAGCGGCCGGCGTTGACCGCGAGCATCGCGAAGATGGCACGCTGGCGCGCTGGCCCGAGCTTGATCTCGGCCGGACCCCGCCAGGCCCGCAACGGGCCGAGCACGTCCACCCGCAACCCGCTGTGCGCATCCCCTGGCATGCCGTTCCATTCGACGTACCGGTCTGACTCGACGAGCTTACCGGGAGCCGGTGATCACCCGGCATCGTACGAGTGGCCAGTTCCATCCGGGCCTAACGGCCAGTCCCGCTCAGCGGAGCGCTGTGGTGGCAAAAGCGGGATCATTCCCCCGCCGCGCGGCTGCGCACGGGATTCGCGCGGCGGATGCCGTGCGGGTGCATCCGGGTTTCGGCCCGGCGCACGTCCCACGCCGCGCCGAGCGTGGTGTAGCTGGTGAGCGCCGCGCGGAACGCCGAGCGGGCTTCGTCGAGGCGGCCGTGTTCCGCCAGCAGGATCGCGGCGTCCTCGGTGGCGCGCGCGTGTTTCAGCACCCGGCCGGCGGCCTCGTAGTGCGCGGCCGCGCCGAGGATCGCGTCGGGATCACCCGCGACCAGGCCGCGGCAGTGGGCCGCGGCGGCGGTGTGCGCGGGTGGGACGTCGGAGCCGTCGGTGTCACCCATCAGCCGCAGCGCCTGGTACGCGTAGTGCGTCTCGCCCAGCTGCATCGCCAGGCGCACCAGGTCCGGCAGCCACTGCTGGCGCGCCGAAGGCGGATAACCCTGGTCCAGCAACGGGGTCAGCGCGGCGAGCGCCGCCTCCGGGTTGCCCTCCAGTTCGGACAGCTGCGCCTCGGCGGCCAGCAGGTAGTCGCCGCCGTTGGGCTCCAGGCCCTGCGGCCAGTGCTGGTGCGCAGCGGCGTCGAGGTGCGCGCTCGCTTCTTCCGGCTCGTCGCGGTGGCTCGCGATCAACGCGCCGACGCCGTGCACGAGCAGTGCGGAACCGGGGCTGCGCAACACGTACGACGCCGTCTCGGCGCCGCCCTTGATCACCGTGTCGAGCTCGGCCAGCGCCTCGGGCCAGCGGCCGCGCCAGTAGTAGTGCACGGCGCCCGCGAGGTGCATCTCGCCGGGCACGGCGCGGGTTGCGGCCAGCCGGCGCGCGGTGCTCAGCGGTTCGGCGGCGTCGTCGAGGCCGTCGAGCACACCGAGTTCCGACAAGTCCGGTTCGGACGTTTCGTCCACGGCCAGCCGTTCCAGCGTCGCGCGCAACGTCTCGTGCCGGCCGCGCCACATCTCGGGGACACCTCTGTCGGCGAGCGTGCGCCGGACCTCTTCGGACGCTTCGGCGAACTCGCCGCGGCGGTAGTAGATGTAGGCGAGGATCCAGCGCATCTCCGCGGCCTGCCTGCTGTCCTCGGTCCGCGCGACGACCGAGCGCGCCTCGGCTTCCGGTTCGCGGCCGAGCCAGAACAGCAGCCGCGCGAGCGTGGCCGTGAGCGGTTCGCGGGCGTCGGCGGGCAACGAGGCCTGGGTGACCACGTGCTTGAGCAGATCGACGGCCATGCGCGGCGCCTCGGTGGCGACGGTGCCGATGTGCTCGGTGAGCCAGCCCGTGACCCACGGGTCGACCTGCACGGGCGCGGCGGCCAGCTGCTCGGCCACGCGCTCGGGCGACGCACCCGCGCCCTGGAACGCCTCGGCGAGCTGGCGGTGCAACGCGACGCGCATTGCGGCCGGCGTCTTTTCGTAGAGCACGCGGCGCAGCAGCGGGTGGCGGAAGGCGAGCAGCTCGTCGGACTCGGTGAGCACGCCTGCCGCGAGCGCCTCCTCCACGGCGCCGACGAGCGCGGTCGCCTGCCGCTCGGTGGCGATCGCGATGTCCGACAGCGAGAACTCCTTGCCCAGCAAGGCCGCCCAGCGCAGGACGTCGCGCGTGCCGCTGGAGAGGAAGCTCAGGTACAGCGTGATGCGCGAACCCAGCGGCGCCGGGATCGTGCGGCAGCTGTTGCCATCGACGATCGCCTGCGCGCCGTCGAGCATGATCATCGCGTTGGAGAGCAGCGTCTCCACGATTTCCTTGGCGTAGCGCGGGTTTCCCGACGCGAACGAGATCAGCGTGCGCAGCACCTGGCCCGGCGGGGCGCCGGCGAGATCATCCGCGAGGTCGCGGATCGCGCTTTCGGGCAGCGGCCCGAGCGTGAGCAGCTCCGTGCCGTCGGCCGCCAGCTCCGCGCGCAGGCCGTCCAGCTCGGCGGGACGGGGGACCGGGCGGCACGCGCCGATGAGCAGCAGCGGCAGCCGCCGCGTCTCGCGGCTCAGGTAGCGCCACACGCGCACCGTCGTGTCGTCGGCCCACTGCAGGTCGTCGACCACGAGCGCGAGCGGTTCGTCCGCGCACAGCTCGCGCACGAGCCCCAGGATGCCCTCCAGCGGGTCGGCGCCGGGGTTCTCGGCGAGCGCGACGGCGAGCTCCGCGCGTCGCAGATCCGACGCGCGCGGGTGCACACCCAGTGCGTCGAGCAGCGGCCGCAGGGCGAAGCGCTGGTCGAGCGCGTCGGCGGAGGCGAACAGCGGTTTGACGCCCGCGTCCTGGGCCATGAACAGGGTTTCGGCGAGCAGCGCCGTCTTGCCGATGCCGGGTTCGCCCTCGACCCACACCGAACGGCCGAGCCCGCCGGCGAGACCGGCGACGGTTTCGCGCAGCAGCAAAGTCTCGCTCGCGCGGTCGAAGAAGACTTCCGCGCGCGGCGGCAGTACCGGCAACGGGAAGCGCGGCACGCGGGCGGGCGTCGGCGCCGGCCGGGGCGCCGGCGCCGGGGTCTCCACCGCGGAACCGCCGCCCAGCAGGCGCTCGTACAGCTCGCGCAGCGCCGGCCCCGGCTCGGTGCCGAAGCCCTCGATCAGCTTGTCCTGCAAGTCCGTGTAGACGGCCAGCGCTTCGGCGCGACGGTCACCGAGCGCGAGCGCTCGCATGAGCAGCCCGTGCAGTGGTTCGCGGAACGGGTGTTCGCGCGCCGACTCGAGCAGTTCGTCGACCAGCTCCCGGTGTCCGCCGTTGTCAAGCACGACCTCCGCGCGACGCTCGACCGTCGCGAGGCGCAGCTCCTCCAGCCGGGTGCGCTGCGACGCCGCGAACGGGCCGGGCAGGTTCTGCAGCGGCTCGCCGTGCCACAGCGCGAGCGCTTCGTCGAGCTTCGCCAGCGCCGGGCCGCGTTCGCCGGCCGACAGGTGGCGCTGAGCCTGGTCACGCAGGGCCTCGAAGTGGTGCACGTCGATGGTTGCGGGCTCCACGCACAGCGAGTAACCCGACCCGATGGACGCGAGCAGTTGCGGCCCGGTGCCTTTCGCGCGGCCGGGTTCGAGCGCGCGGCGCAGGCCGGAGATGTAGGTGTAGATGCTGCCCTGCGCGCTGGCCGGGGGCGAGTCGCCCCACACGGCGTCGATCAGCTCTTCGCGGGAAACGGTGCGGTTGGGCGACATCGCCAGCACCGCGAGAACTGTGCGGCGGTGGGCGGAGCCGAGATCGAGCTCGGCGCTGTCGAGTTCTGTGCCGCCGCGCCGGGCGCGGACCGGGCCGAGCAGCCGGATCTTCGGCGCGGTGATACCGCCTGCCGCGCCGTCCGCTGCCGACATCGGTCTCCCTTCACGCGTTGACGGATCGTCACACGCCGGATGCCAGTGGTGATCTTACGCCCGAACGGGTGGTGGAGCGGGCCGGGGCCGGGTCTCGCCGGCCGCCCTGACCGTCAGTCTCGGGGCGCGGTGTAACGGCCACTCGGCGTAACGGCGAACACCCGGGAAACTCCGCTGCCGAGGCGCCGGTGGAACGGCAGGCAAGGATATCCGAAAATCGGGCATACCACCTGGTCTCCGGTTTCGCCACCCTCCGGTGGTGGGTCACGCTCGCATGAGCAGCCCGCGCGGCACGGGCGCGGGTTCTGGGGACGTGGTGGTGAGGAGAGCGTCGTGAAATCGATCCCTCCGACGGTGGTGCCGGACGGCATGCGCGGTGCGGCGGGTGAGTTCGCCCGCGCCATAGACTCGGCCAACGCCCATTTGAGGCGGGTCAACAGCGAGATGGCGGCGCTGCAGGCGTCGTGGCGGGGCGACGCTTCGGTGCGCTTCGGCCAGGCGATGAACGACTGGGAACAGCAGTACGACCTCATCCTGGGCCGGCTCGCCGACCTGCTCACGGTCACCGGCGGCGCGGCGGACGCGCGCCCGGCCGCCGACGAGCGGGCGACGCCGTGGACGGGTGGCCTGAGCGGGATATGAGCCCAGGGCGTTTCGACTTCACCGACGCCGACGAGATCCTCGACCGGATGGGCAGGACGACCGGCGGGATCCGGGCCGTGCTGGCGGAGCTGGAGTCCACTGTGGAACGAAATCTGGCGGGCTGGACGCCGGAGGCGCAGGCGCGCTACTGGGCGGCCAAGCAGGCCTGGACCGAGGCCGTCGGCCGCATGCCCGACTGCGTCGAGCGGGCGCGGGAGGCGTTCCGGGAGATCGCCGGGAACTCCGGCGCGGCGGGGCCGAACGCATGCGGGGTGTGCCGGGAGGCGTGAAGGCCGGCGTGAAGCCCGGGCCGACGGGCGGCTCAACCCTGCCGTCAAGACCTTCGTGAAGCAGTGCGTAGAGGACGTTGACCTGCGATTATAGGGATATTCTTCACGATCGCGGCGGGCGTGAAGAATCTTGGTAAGAAAACGTGAAGTCGTCCGCGCGAGACTTATCACCGTCAACCTGGAGTGGTGGTAGGAGATCTCGTGAAGCTCGTCAAAGTCGCTGTTCTCGCCTCGGACCCGATCACCAAGGCCGGCGCCGCGAGCCTGCTGGGTACCCGCGCCGAGCTGCAGGTCCTCCCCGAGGACTCGGCCGCGCAGGCCGACGTGGTCCTCGTGATGGAGGAGCACGTGACCGATCGAGTGCTGTCGCGGGTCAAGGAGCTGGGGCGCGAGTCCGAGCAGCTGGCCGGACCGCACCTCGTCATCGTCGCCGACCACTTTCGGGAGAGCGACCTGATGACCGCCATCGAGTGCGGCGTCGTCGCGATCCTGCCGCGCCGCGAGACCGGTGGCGCCGAACTGGTGTCCGCCGTGCTCGCCGCAGGCGACGGCACCGCCAGCCTGCCGCCGCGGCTGCAGGGCGCGCTGCTCGGCCAGGTCCAGCGCATGCGCCGCGACGTGCTCGAGCCCAACGGCCTCACCCTGTCCGGCCTCGCCGCCCGCGAGTGCGACGTGCTGAGGCTCGTCGCCGAGGGCTACGGCACGGAGGAGATCGCGACGAAGCTCTGCTACTCGGAGCGGACCGTGAAGAACGTCCTGTACGGCCTGATGACCCGCTGCGGCCTCAACAACCGTGCGCACGCCGTGGCCTACGCCCTGCGTGCCGGCGCCATCTGAACCACTCTCGCCGGGCGGCGACCGGGGCGGTGCCGCCACCCTTGCTTCGGGCCTTCTCCTTTTCGTGGGGAAGGCCCTTTACGTGTCTGTCCGTGGTGGTTCAGACGTCCAGGACGCGCAGGCAGAGGCGGCGAAGGGTGGCGCGCAGGTCGTCGTCGGAGAGGTGGTCCAGTCCTCGCAGCGCGGGGCCGAGTTCGGTCGCCGTCCAGTAGGCGGCTGTCTGGTCTGGCGTCGGGTGGTCGCCGAAGAGCAGGCGCAGGCCGCGCCGGGCCTGGTCGTCGAGCGCCTGGCCGATGCTCTCGTGCCGCCGTGCGCCCGGGTCGGTGCGGTTGAGCGGAGAGACGGACCGGTGGGCCACGACCTGGTCCACGAAACCGTCGACAAGCAGCTCGCGCCGCTGCTGTCCGGTTTGGACCTTCGCGGCCGCTTCGAGGAGTTCGTCGAACGCCGTGATGCTGCTCTGTAGGAGAGCCGCGAGAATGTCGGCCTTCGAGCGGAAGTAGTAGTAGACGTTGGCTTTCGTGACGCCCATCGTGTCGGCGATCAGCTGCAGTGACGTGGCGTCGAACCCGTGCTCGGCGAACAGCTCCTGCGCCGTGGCGAGCACGGCCCGCCTGGTCTTCTCGGCCTGTTCAGCCCGGGTGGGTGACACCCGGCGATGCTAACCCACGGCGTTCGGTGCGGGGATGGGCTACGGTGGTTTCATTAGCCGAATGGCTAATGAAATTCGAGGAGAGACACATGCGCGTACTGGTGACCGGCGGGACCGGCTACGTCGCCGGCTGGTGCCTCGCCGAGCTGCTGCGGCGTGGCTACGACGTGCGGACGACGGTGCGTTCGGCCGCCAAGGAAGCCGCGGTGCGCCGCGCGGTCGGCAGCGAGATCGACCCCGGTGACCGGCTGGAGGTCGTGGTCGCCGACCTGACGTCCGACGCCGGCTGGGCCGAGGCCGTGGCCGGCTGCACCTACGTGCTGCACGTCGCTTCGCCGCTGGGCGGCGAGGGTTCGCGCGACCCCGACGCGTTCATCGGCCCCGCGCGCGACGGTGCCCTGCGGGTGCTGAAGGCCGCGACCGAGGCCGGGGTGTCGCGAGTAGTGATGACGTCCTCGCTGGCCGCCGCCGCGCCGCCGATCGGCACGCGCAGCGCCGAGGTGTTCGACGAGACCCTGTGGACCGACCCCGACGATCGCCGCCTCAACCCGTACCGCCGTTCCAAGGCCGTGGCCGAGCGCGCGGCGTGGGACTTCATCGAGTCCGCCGGCGGTGGCACTTCGCTGGCGACGGTGCTGCCGGGCGCGATCCTCGGCCCGGTGCTGGAAGGCCAGGCGCTCGGCTCCGTGCAGCTGATCGGCGCCCTGCTCGACGGCCGCCTCCCCGGCGTCCCGCGGCTCGGCTACAGCGTCACCGACGTCCGTGACCTCGCCGATCTCCACCTTCGAGCCATGCTCGCGCCCGAGGCCGCGGGCGAGCGGTTCGTCGCCGTCGGCGAGTTCCTGTGGCTGCGCGAGGCGGCGCGCGAGATCCGCGCGAAGCTCGGCCCCGACGCCGCCAAGGTGCCCACGCGCGGTCTGCCCGACTTCGTGCTGCGCGGCTTCTCGCTCATCAATGCCGGCGTGCGCGAGGTGGCGCCGGACCTCGGCCGGAAGAACGTGTACACCTCGGCCAAGGCGCAGAAGCTGCTCGGCTGGCAGCCCCGGCCCGCGGCCGCGACCGTCGTCGACTGCGCGCGGAGCCTTGTCGCTGTCCACTGAGGACGGTTAGGGTGCGCATCATGGTGCAGACTGCGGTGGAGATCGCGCGCGCGGTGCGCGCCGGTGAGCTGGATCCCGTCCAGGTGACCAAGGAAGCCCTCGCCCGCATCGCGGCGGCCGACGGCGTGGTCGGCGCGTTCCGGCGCGTGCGCGCGGCGGAGGCCCTCGCGGAGGCGGCGGAGGTCGCCGCCCGCCCGGACCTGCGTGATTTGCCGTTGGCGGGTGTTCCGGTGGCGGTCAAGGACGTCACGGAGGTCGCCGGCGAATACGCGGGCTGGGGCTCGGTCGCCGGTCCGCGGACGCCGTTTTCTTCCGACGGGGTGATCGCCGCCCGCCTGCGCGCGGCGGGCGCCGTGATCGTCGGTCTCACCCGCGTGCCCGAGCTCTGCCTGTACCCGATGAGCGACGACCCCACCGCCGTCTCCCGCAACCCGTGGGAACCCGCGTACACGGCCGGCGGCTCCTCGGGCGGCAGCGCAGCCGCCGTCGCCGCCGGCCTCGTCCCCATCGCCCACGGCACCGACGGCCTCGGCTCCGTGCGCCTGCCCGCCGCCATGTGCGGCCTCGTCGGCCTCAAGCCCGGCCGCGGCGTCGTCCAGGAGCCCACCGAGGGCTGGTACGGCATGTCCACGCACGGCCCGCTGGCCACCACCACCGCCGACGCGGCCTTGCTGATGTCCGTGCTGGGCGCGCAACCTTCGCTGGCCGACGTTCCGGTGCCCGGCCCGCAACGCATCGCCTTCTCCACCCAGGTCCCCGTCACGCGCGCCCCGCTCCCGCGCCCGCTCGGCCAGGCCGTCACCCAAGCCTCGACGGTGCTGACCGGTTTTGGTCATTCGCTGACGGAAGCCACCCCGGCCTACGGCTTCGACACCATGCTCGCCCTCGTCGCCCGCTGGTTCGCCGGCCCCGCCTCCCAAGCCGACGCGGAGTTCACCTTCCGCCACCTCCAGCCCCGCACCCGCACCCACGTCCGCCTGGGCCACCTCACGCGCGCCTTCGTCCGCGACCGCTCCCGCACCACGTGGATCTCCCGCGCCGAGGCGTTCTTCGACTCCCACGACGTCCTCATCACCCCGACGCTCGCCACGCTGCCCCCGAAAGCCCAGCGCTGGCACCGCCGCTCCTGGCTCGCGAACGCCCTGCCGGCCGTCCGCGTCGCCGACTTCACGGGCTTCTGGAACCTCGCGGGCTTCCCCGCCCTCTCCGTGCCCGTCGGTCACCACCCGACCCTCGACCTCGCCACCTCGGTCCAGCTCATCGCCCCACCCGGCGGCGAATCGCTACTGCTGGGCCTCGCGGCTCAACTCGAGGCGGCAAACCCCTGGCCCCGCAGCCGCTGACCCTCGCCCCGGTGGCATGGCCCCGCCCTCCCAGGGGGGCGTCCCACGTCCAGTCTATCGGCCACCCCCGACAAAACCCGCTGGTAGCAAGGGAATCCGGCATTTCCTGTGGATAGGCGGCTGCCTGTGGACAACTGCGGGGCGGGGGTTGACAGACGCTCGCGCGGCCACCGTAAGAAACGACGAAGGCCGCTTCCCCGTCGGAGGGGGAGCGGCCTTCGGTCGTGAAGTGCGGGTCAGGAGTTGGACTTGCCGGCCACCTGGGAGACCGGCTGAGGCGTGGAGCCGTTGGCGTTCCCGGTGGGCTTCGCGGCGGTGGCGGCGTTGCCGTTTGCCGGTACGGGCTTGGGTTTCACCGTCGGGGCCGGGGTGGTCGGGGAGTCGACCGAGACGACCTCGGGCTTTGGCTTCGGGACCGGAACGGGCTTCGGCGCGGCAGCGGGCTTGGCAGAAGCAGCGGGTGCCGGCGCGGCAGCGGGCTCGGCAGAAGCAGCCGGGGCAGGCGCAGGCTTGGCAGCAGGCGCAGCAGCAGCAGGCTTGGCCGACATAGAAGAAGCAGCCGGATCATCCCCGCCCACCAGCTTCGACGCCGACGGGATCACCGACTCCGCCGGAAGCGCCGCCAGCAGGGTCTCGCTGCTCTTCAGCACCTCGTCCGCCATCGCCAGGTTCTTGCGCGCCTGCTCGCGGATCTCGGCGAGGCGTTCGACCTTGCGGGTCGCCGCGGTGGTGCGCTGGGCGGCCTGAGTGGTGGCTTCGTCGAGGCGCCGCTTGGCTTCCGCGGTGGCGTCGTCGACGCGGCGCTTGGCCTCGGCCGTCGCCTCGGCGATGCGGCGTTCGGCCTGGTTCTTGCTCGCCGTGCGCTGGTCGGCGATCAGCTTCTCGTGCGCGGTGCGCTCGGCGGTGATCTTCGAGTCGAAGTCGCGCTCGATCTTGCGGCGCTTGCGCTCGGCTTCGTTGTCGAGGAGTTCCCGGCGTTGCGCCGCCTCGACGGTGAGCCGCTGCACCTCGGCGCGCGTCTCCTTCAAAGCCTCTTCGTGCTCGGAGTGCAGCGCCTCGGCCTGCTTGTCGAGCTCCGAGACCAGACGCGTGTAGCGCTCGCGCAGCTTCGTCGACGCCTCGGTGGACGAAGCCCAGTGCTTCTCCGCCGCCACCTGCGCGCGCTTGGTGATCTCGTCCGCGCGCGCCTGCGCGAGCTGCACCGTGCGCTGCATGCGCTCGTCCAAGTCCTCGAGCCGCTCGGGCGGCTTCATCAGCTCCTCGACGCGGCCCTGCAGCTTGGTCACCTCGCCGCGCGCGGCCTCGAGCTCGCGCGACAGCGTGGCGACCTGCGTCGCCGCCGCGTCGCGATCACTGAGCAGCCGGCGCAGCTGCGCCTCGATGTGATCGAGGTACTGGCGCACCTCGTTGCGGTCGAAGCCGTGCCAGGCTTGGGTGTACTCGCGCCGCAGGGGCAGGAGGCCGTTGTCTCGCTCGGGAACCATGGGCCCGACGGTACCCGCGCACATTGTGTCGTCGGCGTCAGGACTGGTGATTCACCGCCACGTGTCGGGCCCTACCTGGTGATCGTCGCCTGAACGGCCTCACCCCGGAAACGCACCGTGACTACCAGTGGAACCCGCGCGACAGCCGCGCAAGCGCCATCGCAGCCCGAGACAGGTGTTTCTCGCCACGGCCGATCTTGAGCCGGCCCGAACCGCCGGCCGCCGTCGAGTCGGGGAAGATGCGGAAACCCTGGTACGCGATCGCGTCAGTGAGGCCCGGCGCCAGCGTGTAGGTGAGCCCGATGGCCTGCCCCGCCGGGGTGCCGATGTGCTTGGGCCGGTCGATCAGCGCCTTCATGACCATGTCGGCCGCCTGCTCCGGCGACTTCGTGGGGAACGCGTCGTAGATCTTCGTCGGCCGGATCATCGGCGTGCGCACCAGTGGCATGTGGATCGTGGTGAACGTGATGCCGTCACCGTGCGTCTCCGTCGCCGCGATTCGCGAGAAGTAGTCGAGCGCGGCCTTCGACGCGGCGTACGCGGAGAACCGCGGTGCGATGCCCTGCACACCGATCGACGAAACATTCACGATGTGCCCGAACTTCCGCTCCGACATGTGAGGCAGCACCGCGAGAATCAGCCGCACCGCGCCGAAGTAGTTGATCGCCATCGCGCGCTCGTAGTCGTGGATCCGGTCGTACGACAGCTTGATCGACCGGCGGATCGAGCGCCCGGCGTTGTTCACGAGCATGTCGATCCGGCCGTGCTCGGCCAGCATCGCGTCCACGGCCTTGTGCACCGACTCCTCGTCGGTCAGGTCCGCCGGGTACACCGACGCCGTGCCGCCGGCCGCGATGATCTCGTCGCGCACCTCTTCCAGCTCGTGCTGCCGCCGCGCCACCAGCAGCGGCACACCGCCCGCCGCCGCGACCTTCAGCGCCGTCGCTCGCCCGATGCCCGAAGACGCGCCGGTGATGATCACGCGCCGCCCGTCCAGCTCACCGCGCGGGCCGTGCTTGCGGGCGCGGAACGGGTCGAGGTGCTCGCGCCAGTAGCGCCACAGCGTGGCCGCGTAGTCCTCGAGCCGCGGCACCTCCACGCCCGTGCCCGCCAGCGCCTTGCGCGTCTCGGTCGACGCGAACACCGACGGGAACGCCATCGTCTCCAGCAGCACCGGCGGGATGCCGAGGCGCTCCATCACCGCGTCGCGCGCGATCGTGAAGCCGGGGATGTGCTCGCTGAGCTTCACCAGCCCGACGAGCCCCTTCGACACGCCCTCGCCCAGCTGCACCGTGATCGTCGGCGCGCCCGCGGACCGCGCGAACGCGTTGTACACCGACACCACCGGCTGCGGCTCGGGGTTCACGAGGTGGAAGGCGCGCCCGTCGAGGCCTGGCGTGGTCACCAGCTCCAGCAGCGCCTTGGCCACGTAGTCGACCGGCACCACGTTGGTGTCGCCGAGGTCCGGCCCGACGATCGGCACGTCGGGCAGCCCGGCGAGCTTGCTGATGGCCGGGAATAGGTAGTACGGGCCGTCGATCTTGTCCATCTCGCCGGTCTTCGAGTCACCGACCACGACGGCGGGCCGGTACACGCGCCACGGCACCTCGTGCTGCTCGCGCACCAGCTTCTCGGCCTCGAACTTCGTGCGGTGGTACGGCGTGATCAGCCGCTGCCCGACGTCGAACATGTCCTCGGTGAACAGGCCCTCGTGATCACCGGCCACGGCCACCGACGACACGTGGTGCAGTCCGCCGGCGCGCAGGTCCGCGGCGAGGTCGACGACGTGCTGCGTACCGTCCACATTGGCCTTGATGCTGATCTCGTCGTCGGCGGTGATGTCGTAGAGCGCGGCCAGGTGCACCACGTGGTCGACACCGCGCAGGGCGTCGCGGTCCTCCTCGGACACACCCAGCATCGGTTCGCCGAGGTCGCCGGTCACGAGCGTCACGCGGTCCGCGTGCGGCCACCCGTCGACCAGCTTCGCCAGCTTCTCCCTCGACGACGCGCGCACCACGAGGGCGACGCGTTCCGCGTCCGGCCGCATGAGCAGCAGCCGGGTGAACTGGCGGCCGATCAACCCGGTCGCACCCGTCACCAAGAACGTCGCCATCTCCATCACCCTCCGCCGTACAACGCTGGACCCTTGCCGCATTCTGCTGCATGGAAGCCGCGCTGACCACAGCGCGCCCGAGTGATGTTACTCGCTAGTAACTTGCGGTGAAACCCGGGTCCCGCAGGTCGGAGGCACCTTTTCCGGCGACGGTGTCCCGATGGGCGGTACGAAGTGACCGTTCGCGACACCCGCCGCGCGGAGCGAACGGTCCCCTCGCATCAGGTGAACTGCACGCCGTTGCCTGCCACGCAGGAGAAAAAGGCAGAAAAACCGGTGCCCCGGCGAAATCCCGCCGGGGCACCCTCGTCGAATAGCACGGCGCGAAAAGCGCGGTGAAAACTCGGTGGAAAGGATCAGACCGGATCCGCGATGACGACCCGGTTCTCCTCGTACCCGTCGGTCCCGCCGACCCACCGGCCGCCACAGGTCACGAGCACCACCCGGTGTGGCCCAGCCTGCCCGAAGAGGTCGTCGGCGCGGGCCGGCAGATCGTCCTTGTGCACGGTGACCAGTTGCGAGATCCGGTATTTCGAGCTCTTCCCCGAACTGTCCACAATGGTCACTTCGCCGCCGATACGCTCGTTCCACAGCTCGGCGAACGGCCCCGTCGCGCCCTTCCAGTTCACGTGCCCCGCGAAGACGCTGGCGCCGCTCACCGCGTCGAGCGCGGCGCCCCACCAGGCCGCCTGCCCGATGTCCGAGGGCACCGGCAGCGTGTTGCCCGGCCCGAGGCTCTGGCGCACCATCGCGGCCGTCCCGCCGCCGGGCAGCCGGAGCGTGCCCGGCTTCTGCGGCGCGAGCGGGGGCTGCTTGTGCTCCACCGGCGCGGCGGGCGGCGGCCCGGCCGGCGCGGTGGACGGTAGTGAAGGCGGCGCCGAAGAAGAAGGCGCCTCCGAAGGCGCAGCCGGCCGCAGACCCGCGAGGGCGGCGGCGGCCGGCTGAGCGCTGCCGGCCACCATCGCCATCGGGGGTGCGCTGATCACGACGGTGGCGAGCTCCACCACGAGAACGCTCGCCGCGCCGAGGACGAAACCGGTGATCAACCGGCTCTTGCTTGCCATACCCGTTCCGCTCTCACTACCTCCGGGACGCGCGCCGCGCGGCGAACCCGACCAGACCCGAACCGACGAGCGCGAGCACCGCGAGGCCGATCAGCCCCGGCGCGGAGAAGCTCGTCTCGACGGCGCCCTTCGCCATCGCCACCGGCTGGTCGCCCGCGGGGATCGCGTGGGGGACCTCGTTCGGCGTGTTGGCGAGGCTGAGCGCCAGTGTCTCGCCCGGCTTCAGCGAGCCGCACACCGAGGGCGGGTTCTTCGGGTCGAACGCGTTCTCGTAGCCCGGCGGTGCGTTGACCTCGACGACGCAGATGTCCTGCGGCGCCAGCAGGTTGTCCACGGTCACCGCACCGGTGTCGCCGGCGGTCGTGACGACCACGGGCTTGCCGTCGGGGCCGCTGAGCGGCTTGCCGTCCTGCCCGGTGGCGGCGGTCTTCTTGTCCTTGCCGGTGATCCGCAGCGTCGCGCCGCCGATGCCCTTGCCGGTCTTCGCGTCGGTCTTGGTCACCTGGACCTTGCCCGGCTTCGCGACGGCGACGACGCCTTCCGCGGTCAGCGTCTTCTCGCCGCCGGTGGAGACCACGTTCTGGATGCCGGTGTTCACCGGGTTCTGCACGTACGGCCGGTCGGCCGGGGCCGAGAGCGACGTCGCGAGCTTCGGCTGGTCACCGGTCGGCGTGAGCTTCACCGAGATCGTGCCGTCGGCGCCCGTCTTGAGCGTGGTCTCCGTCTGCGCGCCCTGGACGGTGGCGCTGCCGCCGGCCGTGTCGGTGGCCTGGGCGTCGTCCTGCGAGTCGGAGTCGGTGCCGGTCGTCAGCGTCGCGTCGGTGGCGTCGAGCTTGACCGCGACGTCCGGGACGCCGGTGCCCTTGGCGTTCTTCACGGTGACCGTCCAGGTCGCCGCGCTGCCGAGGTGCTGGTCCTCCTTCGGCGGCGTGACCGACGCGGTCCACGGGCCGCGGTTGGCCTCGGCGTCGGTGGTCAGCTTGGCGACGTCGTCGTACGCCGTGGGGGCCTTGTCCTTCAGCCCCTGCAGGTGCATGTCGATGTCGTAGCCGATCTTGTCCGCGGGCAGCGCCTGGTTGAGGTCGTCGTGCCCGGGCCGCGGCGCGGAGGTGTACGAGTGCAGCAGGTGCGCCAGCGCGGCGGCGATGTTCGCGTCCTTGGTGTCGCCGTAGCGCAGCAGCAGGTACGAGATGTTGGCCGCCTTGTCGGCGGGGATCTCGTCGCCCCACTTGGTGAGCAGCTTGTCGCCGGGCTTGTACTTCTCGTTCGAGTCCGGTGCCTTCAGCTGGAAGCTGACGCAGAACACCTGCTTGCCGGCGACGAGGTAGGACCCGAGCCAGTTGCCGCTGTGGTCCTTGTTGTCGAACCGTTGTGCCGGGACCTCGACGCCGATGCCCTGCTGGGTCGCGGCGTCGGCGGCGGTCGGGCCGAGTGCGGTGAGGGAGAGTGCGCCGAGCACGGCCGTGGCGACCAGACCGGCGGCCGCGCGCAGGCGAGCGCGCGGGCGTGAAGACCACCCCATGGTGTGTTGACTCCTTCAACATGCTCTGCAGTGACGCCTTTGCGTCGACGCAGGTCACACGATCGAACAACTCCCCGACACGCGTTCGGTCACATTCCGAACACGCGAAGTGAAGGTTCGCGGCTGATCACCCGGATTGTCTAGGGGGCCATCGGGTGACCTGCGGTGAACGGTCGTGATCTCAGTCGCATACGGTGTAGCCCGGCGCGGGTCCGGTCCCCTGATCGGGCAAAAGGGTAAAGTCTCCTTTACTCGACCGTCTCGACGGGAACCAGCAGGCCCGAGCGGTCGTTGAACCCCATGCAAGGTGCCAGCAGATCCAGGAGGATCAGGTGCGTTCCAGTAGCAACCCGGCGTTCCGCAACCTGTCCCGCGGTTCGGCCGCTTCAGGGCAGTACGGGCCGAACGTGGGCTTCGACCAGCGGCCCTACGGCACTCCGCAGGGCCAGGGCGGTGTGCCCGGCTACGGTCCCGGGCAGATGGCCGCCGGTTCCGCCGACCGTCCGATGACGGTCGACGACGTCGTCGTCAAGACCGGTCTTTCGCTGGGCACCGCGCTGGTGTTCGGTGTCGTCACGGCCCTGTGGGCCCAGACCCAGCTGGTGACCGACGCGCTCGGCCGCGTCACCGGCATGAACGGCGCGCTGCTCGGTGCGCTGTTCGGCGGCCTGATCGTCGGGCTCGTGCTGTCGCTCGTGATCATCTTCGGGCAGAAGGCGAGCGGTCCGCTCACGCTGGCCTACTCGGCCGCCGAGGGTATTTTCCTCGGTGCGCTCAGCGGGCTGTTCGAGCTGCTCTACCCGGGGATCGCGCTGCAGGCGCTGATCGGCACGGCGGGTGTGTTCATCGCGATGCTGGTGGTCTACAAGACCGGCGCCGTGAAGGTCACGCCGAAGCTGACCAAGTGGATCGTCGGCGCCGTGGGCGGCGTCGTGGTCCTGATGCTGGTCAACCTGCTCACCGCGCTGTTCTTCGGCTTCAACCCGCTGCGCGACGGCGGGCCGATCGCGATCATCTTCAGCCTGGTGGTCATCGGCATCGCGGCGTTCAGCTTCCTGCTCGACTTCGACCAGGCCGACCGCATGATCCGGTCGGGGATGCCGGCCAAGTGGGCGTGGTTCGCGGCTTTCGGCCTCATGACCACGCTGGTGTGGCTGTACCTCGAGATTCTGCGGCTGTTGTCCTACCTGCGCGACTAGTACTCGCGTCGGACTCCCGAGAAGGCGCTCCGTGTACTACGGGGCGCCTTTTCTGTGTACGCGTTCTGTACGCGGAGAAATGCTCTTCGCGCGACGGAGCGCGTACGCAGAGTGCTTGTGCGAGGCCAATTCCTGGCCGTGTCGGTGCAGGTGGAGGACTTTCCGCAGGGGCGCCGAGAACGCGAAAAGCCGCCTTCGCCGTGCTTCGGGCGAAATCGATGGCTTTTTGTCGGTGGCGTCCTCTAGCCTCGACGGCGTCACGCAAGGGGGACCCGCTGCCGTGGGCTTGCGTGCCTTTTTTCGCTCTCGACGATGGGGATGGTCCACCGCATGTCCGAACAACCGAGTCCGGCCGCGCCGGGCGCAGCCGGGCTCGACGACAAACTCGACCGTGGCGTGCTCAAGATCGCCTCCGTGGTGGTGCTCGGCGCCATCATGGCGATCCTCGACACCACGGTCGTCAACGTCGCGCTGCAGAAGCTCACGATCCAGTTCTCCACGTCGTTCGACACGATCCAGTGGGTCGCCACGGGCTACATGCTCGCGCTGGCCACGGTCATCCCGGTCACGGGCTGGGCGTCGGACCGCTTCGGCACCAAGCGGCTGTACCTGCTGGCCATCGGCACGTTCCTCGTCGGTTCGATGCTCGCGGGGCTCGCGTGGAACGTGGAGTCCCTGATCATCTTCCGGGTCGTGCAGGGGCTCGGCGGCGGCATGCTGATGCCCGCGGGCATGACGATTCTGACGCGCACGGCGGGTCCGCAGCGCATCGGCCGGGTGATGTCCGTGCTCGGCGTGCCGATGCTGCTGGGCCCGATCTGCGGCCCGATCCTCGGCGGCTGGCTCGTCGACGCCGTGAGCTGGCGCTGGATCTTCTACATCAACGTGCCGATCGGCGTCATCGCGTTCGTGCTCGCGCTGCGCCTGCTGCCGAAGGACAAGGCGACGAAGTCGGGCCGCTTCGACTTCGCGGGCCTGCTGATGGTGTCGCCGGGCCTGGCGGCCCTGATCTTCGGCGTCTCGCGCATCCCGTCCACCGGCACGGTCACGGCGATCCAGGTGTGGCTGCCGGCGGTCGCGGGCATCGTGCTGCTGGTGAGCTTCGTGCTGCGCGCGCTGCGGGTGGCGGACCCGTTGATGGACCTGAGCCTGTTCCGCAACCGGACGTTCTCGGTCTCGATGATCACGCTTTCGGTGTTCTGCATGGGCTTCTTCGGCGCGATGCTGCTACTGCCCACGTACTTCACCCTGGTGCGCGGCGAATCCGCGCTGCACGCCGGCCTGCTGCTCGCACCGCAGGGCTTCGGCGCGATGATCATGATGCCGATCGCGGGCCGCTTGTTCGACAAGTTCGCGGCCCGCCGCATCGTGCTGCCGGGCCTGGCGCTGATCGTAGTGGGCATGGTGCCGTTCACCCAGGTCACGTCGACCACGCCGTACGCGCTGCTGCTGTCGGCCGCGTTCGTCATGGGCCTCGGCATGGGCTGCACGATGATGCCGATCACGTCAGCCGCCCTGCAGACGCTGCGCTCCGAGGACATGGCCAAGGCCTCGACCACCACGAGCATCCTGCAGCAGACGTCGGGTGCCATCGGCTCCGCGATCATGTCCATCGTTTTGGCCGCCCTGCTCGGCTCCCGCTTCAGCGTCCCGACGAGCCAGGGCCAGCTGGCGGCCACGGTGGCCACCCTGAACCCCGCCACGCACACCGCCGCGTCCGCCCTCGCCGCCGGCGCCTTCGCGACGCCCTTCTTGATCGCCACGGTGATCCTCGCCGTGTGCCTGGTGCCCGCCGCGTTCCTGCCGAACCGACGCTTCGTCCCGTCGCCCCCTCCGGCACGCTCGGACGACGCGGCGGCCCCGATCCCGGTGGCGCCGCTGCACTGACTGGGTTTGCTTCACGCGAGAGGGCCGCTTCGCGCTTGCCACGGGCGGCCCTTTTCTTCGCGTGACCGGGCTTGCTTGGGCTGCGCCGTCGTGCTGCCTCCGAATATGGCCGTCACGGTGGCGCGTCGTCCGGCGACCGGTTTCCCGGCTGTCGCGGGATCATCGCGAGAACGGGCGCTCGCCACTCATTTTGCGGCCGACTTCAGCACTCTCGCGGAATCGCGCCAACGAACAAGTTGTGAGCAGCCTTTCCCGTCGGCGCTCGGTTTGCTTCGGCGGAAGGCGGCTTCGTCGACTATGGCGAGCACGGCCGGAGCCCGCAAGCACTGCGAGGAACCATCGAACGACCGTCGCGAGTCGCGAACGCGCCGTTGCCCGCGACCTGTTCATCCAGCAGTGCCCGAAGCGGCAAAAGGGCCGCCCGCAGCCAAAGTCGCGGGCGGCCCAAGCGCGCTACCTCAAAAAGCGGTCTACTTCAGGAAAGGCGCTCCAGCACCATCGCCATCCCCTGCCCGCCACCAACACACATCGTCTCCAGTCCGAACTGCTTGTCGTGGTGCTGCAGAGAGTTGATCAACGTCGACGTGATGCGTGCCCCCGTCATGCCGAACGGGTGGCCGACCGCGATGGCGCCGCCGTTGACGTTGAGGCGATCGAGGTCGATGCCGAGGTCGCGGTAGGACGGGATGACCTGCGCGGCGAACGCCTCGTTGATCTCGACGAGGTCGATGTCCGAAATGGACAGACCCGCGCGAGACAGTGCCTGCTTCGAAGCCTCGACCGGGCCGTAGCCCATGATCTCCGGCGACAGGCCCGTCACGCCCGTCGACACGATGCGGGCCAGCGGCGTGAGGCCGAGCTCGCGCGCCTTGGTGTCGGACATGACGATCACGGCGGCGGCGCCGTCGTTGAGTGGGCAGCAGTTGCCGGCGGTGATGCGGCCGTCGGGGCGGAACACGGGCTTCAGGCCGGATACGCCCTCGATGGTCACGCCGGCGCGCGGGCCGTCGTCCTTGGACACGACGGTGCCGTCGGGGAGGGTGACCGGCGTGATGTCCTTGGCCCAGAAGCCGTCGGCGATCGCCTTCTCTGCGAGGTTCTGCGAGCGCACGCCGAACTCGTCCATCTCCTCGCGCGTGATGCCCTTGAGCCGCGCCAGGTTCTCGGCGGTCTGGCCCATGGCGATGTAGACGTCGGGCACAGCGCCCTCACCGCGCGGATCGGTCCAGGTGTCCGTGCCCGACGAAGCGGTCGCCACGGTGCGGGCCTCGGCGTCGGCGAAGAGCGGGTTGTGCGTGTCGGGCCAGGAGTCCGAGCTGCCCTTCGCGAAGCGCGACACGGCCTCGACGCCCGCGGAGATGAAGACGTCACCCTCGCCGGCCTTGATCGCGTGCATCGCCATGCGGGTGGTCTGGAGGCTGGAGGAGCAGTACCGGGTGATCGTGCAGCCGGGCAGGTGGTCGTAACCGAGCTCGACGGCCACCGCTCGGCCCATGTTGAACCCCGACTCGCCGCCGGGCAGGCCACAGCCGAGCATCAGGTCGTCGATGTCGGCGGGGTCCAGCTGCGGCACCTTGTCGAGCGCCGCCCGGATCATCTGCACGGCGAGGTCGTCGGGGCGCATGCTGACCAGCGAGCCCTTGGCGGCACGGCCGATCGGGGAGCGGGCGGTGGAGACGATTACGGCTTCGGGCATGGCGTGACACTTCCTCGGGTCGGTGGCAACGGGCGGGCGCTAAGCGGTTGCTCACCATAGTGCCGCCTGTCACGCCTCCCGCAAAGCCCAACGCGACGCGGACCACTATCGGGCGCCGGCAGGATCTCCGCCGTGACCGGTCGGAACAGGGCACTGCGCACGAGCACGATCGTGTGGTGGGGAGCCGGCCTGATCCTGGTGGCCGTGGCTGCCGCCTTCCTCTGCGGGCCACGCTCGGCGGCGGCACCCCACAGGACACCGCCCGGCTCGACGCCCTGCGCACCGCCGCGAGCGTCGTAGGCACCGGCGGCGCGGCCGCCCTGCTGCTCGCCGCCCGTCGCCGGCGCTCGGCCGAGCTCGACCTCGAGCAGAAGGACCACGACGCGACCCAGCGCCGCATCACCGAGATGTGCGGCAAGGCCGCCGACCAGCTCGGCAGCGAGAAGGCCCCGGTCCGCCTCGCCGGCCTCTACGCGTTGAAGCGCCTCGCCCAGGAACACCCGCTCCAGCGCCAGACGATTGTCAACCTGCTCTGCGCCTACCTGCGGATGCCGTTCCGACGGCGGTCCGGACGAGCGGCAGGTCCGCAAGGTCGCGCAGCGGATCCTGACCCTGCACCTCCGCCCCGCAGAGGACGGCGACAGCTGGTTCTGGCCGAACGTCGACCTGGACCTCACCGGTGCGAAGCTCGTCGACCTGTCGCTGAAGTACTGCCGCGTCCACGTCGGCGGTGTTCGCCGACGTGGAGTTCACCGGGGCCACGACGTTCCGCTACACCAGCTTCGCGACCAAGGCGGATTTCACCGCGGCGACGTTCGCCGAGCCGCCCGACGCCGCGGGATCGAGCGCCGCCCGGAACGCCCACCCCGGGCGGGACTGTCACCGAAGAGTCGAGCCGCCCCGCCTGAGTGGACCGCGCCGCAGGTCCAGCGTTTAGGCTGGGCCTCGCCGCCGAGATCCGGCGCGGAAGGGCAGGAGCGCAGTCGTGGAGTACGCCGAGCACATCGTCGACCTCGTGGGGAACACCCCGCTGGTCAAGCTGAACTCCCTCACCAAGGGGCTCAAGCCGCTGGTGCTCGCGAAGGTCGAGTACGTGAACCCGGGCGGCAGCGTGAAGGACCGCATCGCGCTGCGGATGATCGAGGCCGCCGAGGCGTCGGGCGCCCTCAAGCCGGGCGGCACGATCGTGGAGCCGACGTCGGGCAACACCGGCGTGGGCCTGGCGATGGTCGCGCAGCGCAAGGGTTACAAGTGCGTGTTCGTCTGCCCGGACAAGGTGAGCGAGGACAAGCGCAACGTCCTGCGCGCGTACGGCGCGCGCGTCGTCGTGTGCCCGACGGCCGTCCCGCCCGAGCACCCCGACTCCTACTACAACGTCTCCGACCGCCTCGTCCGCGAGATCGACGGCGCCTGGAAGCCCAACCAGTACGCCAATCCCGCGAACCCCGAGAGTCACTACCTCTCCACCGGCCCGGAAATCTGGCGCCAGACCGAGGGCAAGGTGACGCACTTCGTCGCCGGCGTCGGCACCGGCGGCACGATCTCGGGCACCGGCCGCTTCCTCAAGGAGGCCAGCGACGGCCGCGTACAGGTCGTCGGCGCCGACCCCGAGGGCTCCGTCTACTCCGGCGGCAGCGGCCGCCCGTACCTGGTCGAGGGCGTGGGCGAGGACTTCTGGCCCGAGACCTACGACCGCGGCATCGCCGACCGGATCATCCCGATCTCCGACGCGCACTCGTTCGACACCACCCGCCGCCTCGCGGTGGAAGAGGGCCTGCTGGTCGGCGGCTCGTGCGGCATGGCCGTCGCCGCCGCGCTGAAGCTCGCCGAGAGCCTGACCGAGGACGACGTCGTGGTGGTCCTCCTGCCCGACGGCGGCCGCGGCTACCTCACCAAGGTTTTCAACGACGACTGGATGTCGTCCTACGGCTTCCTCCCGCCCGACTCCTCGGGCGCGACGGTGGGCGACGTGCTCACCAAGAAGAGTGGCTCCCTGCCCAGCCTCGTGCACACGCACCCGAACGAGACCGTGGCGGAGGCCGTCGCGATCCTGTCGGAGTTCGGTGTGAGCCAGATGCCCGTGGTCAGCGCGGAGCCGCCGGTCATGGCCGCCGAGGTGGTGGGCGCCGTCAACGAGCGCGACCTGCTCGACGCGCTGTTCACCGGCAAGGCCCAGCTCGCCGACAAGCTCGAGACGCACATGTCGCCGCCGCTGCCGACGATCGGTGCCGGCGAACAGGTCGGCTCCGCGATGAAGGCGCTCGAGGGCGCGGACGGCGCGTTGGTCTTGATCGACGGCAAGCCCGCGGGCGTCGTCACCAGGCACGATCTGCTCGGGTTCCTCGCCGGGCGCTGAGGGCGACACTGCGCTCTTCGTTACCGATCCGGCCACAGTCACGGCGGGGAAGGTTGCCGGCTGCGGCACTGTCCGGACAGGTTCCCGCCTGCTTCTGGTCGGATCGGTAATTGGCCTACCTGGGCCGGGGCGTTCCGAGCGCCCTGCCCCGCTATCCGATAGCGTGGGCGCGATAGAACTTTTTCGCGTCCTCGTCAAGGGGGTTCAAGACCCACATGAGTGCTCCGCAGCCACCGAACCAGCCCGGGGACGGCGGCGAGCAACCGCCGCAGGGCCCACCGAGTGGTCCCACACCTCAGCAGGACAGTCCTTTCGGCGCGTCGGAGCCGACCCAGGTGGTCCAGCCGGGCCAGCCGTACCCGTCGGCCCCGCCTTCGGGCGATGGCGGACTATTCGGCGAAGCCCCCGAGCCCACGCAGGTCGTGCGGCCCGGTGACGCGAACGCCGGCGGCGAAAGCCACTTCGGCGCCGAGTCGACGCAGCTCGTCCCGCCCGGCTCGCAGCCGCCGGCCATCCCGTACTCCCCGCCGCCGAGCGCGGCCGACAACCCCGCTGCCATGGGCGGCGGGTTCGGCCAGCAAGGCTTCGGGGCACAGCCCGGTGCTCCGGGTGCACCTGGTGGCTTCGGCCAGCCGGGCCAGCCGCAGGGCTTCGGCGCCCCGGGCGGGTTCGACCAGGGCCAGGGTGCCTTCGGTGCCCCGCCGCAGGGCGGTTTCGGTCAGCCGGGTCAGCCCGGGCAGCCGGGTCAGCCGGGCGGTTTCGGAGCGCCCCCGGCCTTCGGTGCCGCGCCTGTCGCGTCCGGTGGCGGCAACAGCATGTACGGCTTCATTGCCGGTGGCGTGGTGGCGCTGCTGGGTGTGCTGTCGCTGATCTGGTCGTTCCTCTACATGGGCGACGCGAGCGACTACTCGTCCAGCCTCGACCAGGCCCGCCAGTCGGCCGGTGACGCGAAGGTCGACGAGCTGCTGGGCCAGTCCGGCCTCGCCTCGCCGGGCGCCATCTGGTTCTACGTGATCATGGTCCTGGTCGGCGCGGTCGTCTCCATCGCGGGCGGCGCCGGGCTCATCCTGGCCGGGCGCCTCGGCGGGATCAAGAAGATCGTGCCAATCGTGGTCGCCGTGGGCGGCGTGCTTCTGGGCGTCTTCGGCGTCCTGCTCATCGCCGGCTCCACGCCGAACCAGGAGCTCCTCGACCAGGCCGGCGGCAACGGCGCCGACAGCATCGGCATGCCCACGCTCATCTTCGGCATCCTGATCTTCATCGTCGGGCTCCTCGGCCTGATCCCGCCCACCGCCCAGTTCGTCGGCCTCGGCGGCGGCACCCCGGGCGGCGCGGGCGGCTTCGGCGGCCCCGCGGGTGGTGCCGGTGGCTTCGGCCAGCCGGGTCCCTTCGGCCAGCCGCAGCAGGGTTTCGGTCAGCCTGGCCCCTTCGGCCAGCCGGGTCAGCCGGGTCAGCCTGGCTTCGGCCAGCCCGGCGAGCAGCCCCCGTTCGGCCAGCCCGGCTTCGGCCAGCAGCCCAACCCGAGCAGCGGCGGCTTCCCCCAGCCCGGCGGCTACGGCCAGCCTCCGCAGCCCGGCTACGGCCAGCCCGGCGAACAGCCCGGCAGCGGCGGTTTCCCGCAGCCGGGCCAGCCCCAGCCCGGCCAGGCCCAGCCCGGTTACGGCCAGCAGCCCCCTCCGGGCTACGGCCCGCCCCCCGGTTACGGTCAGCCCCAGCCGGGTCAGCAGCCGCCCCCGGGCTACGGCCCCCAGCCCGGGCAGCAGCCCCCGGGTTACGGCCAGCCGCCGCAGCAACAGCAGTGGTGACCAGCTGAGCTTCACGTGAAGGGCCCCTTCGGTGCATGGCATCGAAGGGGCTTTTTGCTGTCCGGCGGCTCTTCGGCTCCGCAACTGGTCGGACCCGCGCTCGCTTTTTGCGTCGCCGCCGGGCGATCGCTGCGGCCTGTCGTCTCGCCGGTCGCACGGCGGCCCGCGCCGCGCGGTGGCGGACCGTCGCGCTTGGTTGGCGCAACGGACTCCGCGGGGCGCAGGAGCATGGCGTCGAAGGCGCTTTGCCGCCGGCGGGTCTTCGGCTCTGCAGCTGGTCGGACCCGTGCTCGCGTTCGCGCCGCCGCCGGGCGATCGCTCGTGCCTGTCCTCTCGCAGGTCGCACGGCGGCCCGCACCGCGCGGCGGCGGTCCGCTGCGCTTGGCTGGCGCGATCGACTTCGCGGGGCGGCGGAGCACGGCATCGAAGGGGCCTTTTGGGCTGCTCGGTGGCTCTTCGGCTCTGCAACTGGTCCGACCCGCGCTCGCTTTCGCGTCGCCGCCCGGCAATCGCTGCGGCCGCTCTTTCGCAGGTCGCACCGCGGCCCGTGCCCGCCCGAGCCCGCCCGCGCCGCTCGGTGGCGGACCGTCGCGCTTGGCTGGCGCGATCGACTTCGCGGGCGGCAGAGCACGGTATTGAAGGGGCTTTTGCTGCCGGCGGCTTCAGCTCTGCAGCTGGCTCGACCCGTGCTCGCTTTCGCGCTGCCGCCGGGCGATCGCTGAGGCCTGTCCTCTCGCAGGTCGACGGCGGGCCCGTGCCCGCGCGCGGCGCGGGAGTGGCGGACTGGCGCGATTGGTTGGCGCGATCGGCTTCGCGGGGCGGCGGAGCACGGTATTGAAGGGGCTTTTGCTGCCGGCGGCTTCAGCTCTGCAGCTGGCTCGACCCGTGCTCGCTTTCGCGTCGCTGCCGGGCGATCGCTGCGGCCGCCCTTTGGCAGGTCGCACGGCGGCCCGTGCCCGGCGCGCCGCGCGGCGGCGGACCGTCCGCCTGGTTGGCGCAATTGGCTTCGCGGGGCAGCGGAGCACGGCATCGAAGGCGCTTTCGCTGTCCGGCGGACCATTGGCCCTGTAACTGGACCGACCCGCGCTCGCTTTCGCGCTGCCGCTCGGCGATCGCTGAGGCCTGTCCTCTCGCCGGTCGCACGGCGGCCCGTGCCGCGCGGTGGCGGATCGTGGCGCTTGGCTGGCGCAATCGACTTCGCAGGGTGGAGGACCAGGCTGGGCACCAGCGCGGCGTTGCGGAGAAGCAGTGAGCCGCGGAGTTCCGCAGGCCGCGATTGACCTCGCGGCGCGGAGGACGCGGCCAGGTCTCGCTCGTCGGGTTCGGATCGGCGATGCGCCCCGCCATAAAGGGCGAGCCGTGATGATTGGGAACCCGCGAAGCGTTGCTGCCTACAGTCGCCTCCGCGACCCTGCACCCGTTAGCCGGATCCCGGCACGGTTCGGGTTTGCGACCTTGGCCGCGGGCGGTGGCACGCCCGCCTTGATGAACTGCCGGACGTTGCCACCAACCGCCGACCTTTCGTGACCGGAAGACTGGTCGGCCCGTCGAATACCACACGGTATCGCGGTCTGCTCCGGCCGAATCAGTCCGCACCCCACCTCCGCGGGCATTTCCCCACTGTCGGCACTTCTCCCGTTGCGCTCCGGGAGCGTGGAGCCGCAACACGGCACCCCGGTCACCCACACAGCCGATCTTTGCGAAAAATTGAGAAATGCTGTTTTTCAGTAACGCTTCACCCTCCTGATCTTGAACTATTACCCGACCTGGGCGAAACGGGCACTGGTTGTTCATCGCTTCACCATTTCTCGTCCATGATCGCGATTTCCGGGCTAGGGTGAGCCGTTCGTTTTCGCCTTCGGCCCGAGGGGGAGCAGAGTTGAGCGGCCCGTACGGATCTCCAGCGCAGCAGCGGTCAGGTCCCGCGCACGGGGAACCGCCTGCGCGGCGCGGCCGTCCGTCCGGGGCGACGGCGTTGGTCGCGGCGCTGCTGGGGCTCGTGGCGGCCGGGGCGGCGGGCTACTTGCCGGTGACGTTGTTCATCGACATCCCTTCGGGGTTCAGCCTCGGCGACCTTCCTGTGTGGACACTCGTGGACCTCGGCGGCTACCTGGGTGCCGGGCTCTTCCTGCTCGTCGGCGCGCTTGCCACGATCTTCCGCGCCACCGCCGGCGCCGTACTGCTGATCCTCGGCGCGGTCATCGCCATCGGCGCGATTCTGCTGGAGCCGACGCTCGGCAACGGCGGCTACGCGGCCTACTTCGAGGTCGTGTTCGCGCTGAACGGCTTCGCGGCCGTCGACCGGGCCGTGCTGGTGGTGCTGGCGCCGCTCGTGCTGGTGCTGGCGGCGCTGCGCCCGACGTTCTCGTATCTCAGGTACCGGGCGTACGTGCCCGGACAGTGGTGATTTTCGCCCCGAAAACGGCTCCGGCCTGGCACGATACGAGGACATCTCCCCGCAGCCGGTGGGGGCCGGATTCCCGAGGACTTCCGTGAGCTATCCCCAGAACCCCGGCCAGGGGCAGAATCCGCAGCAGCCGTACGGTCAGCAGCCCTCCGGCCCACAGCCCATCCCCGGCCAGCAGCCCTACGGTCAGCCGTACCCGGGCCAGCAGCCGGCGCCCTACTCCGGTCCGCAGCCGATGCCGGGGCAGCCGTACCCGGGCCAGCAGCCCGTGCCCGGCCAGTACCCCCAGCAGTACGGTCAGCCGAGCCAGCCGTTCCCCGCGTACCCGGGCGGCCCGGGCGTGCTCCAGCAGAAGCCGGGCGGCGGAACCGCGATCACCGCGGCCGTGCTGGCGATCCTGGGTGGCGTCGTCGCGCTGATCGGGGTGATCGGCTCGATCGTCGGGCTGTCGGCGCTGCGCGGTACCGAGGTGCTCCTCATCGTCTCGCTGGTCGTCGAACTCGCGCTCGCCGGTCTGCTGCTCTACGGCGCCATCGCGCTGATCATGCACAAGCCGGCGGGCCGGATGTGCGTGATCATCGGCTGCGGCGTCTCGATCGCGTTCTCCGTGATCTCGGTGATCCTGACCGCGGCCGGCGCCACCGCTCTCGGTTCGTCGGCCGAGTTCCTGGGCTACGGCGTCGCGAGCGGCCTCGTCGCGCTCATCCCGCCGGTGGCCACGCTGGTCCTGGCGATCGTGAAGCCCACCCAGCTGTGGGTCGGGCTCGGCGCACCGGCGCAGCCGCAGTACCCGGGCACCTACCCTCCGCAACAAGGCTGGTGACGGACCGGTCCCGCCAGGCGCAATCGCCGCCGGGTGGGACCGCACCGGCGGGACCTGCGGTGACAGGTGGCAGCAGGCGTGAATTCCATCCCACCTGGCGGGATTGTCGGTACCGGGCCGTACCCTGGAACCATGGTCGACGACTACTCCGTGCTGGGCTTCGAAACACGCGCCATCCACGCCGGGCAGCAGCCCGATCCGCGGACGGGCGCCGTCATCGTGCCTATTTACCAGACGTCGACCTACGCGCAGGACGGCGTCGGGGGCACCCGCGAGGGTGACTACGAGTACTCGCGCACGGCGAACCCCACGCGCACCGCGCTGGAGCAGGCCTTGGCCTCGCTGGAGGGCGCTCGGCACGCGCTGGCGTTCGCGTCCGGCATGGCGGCGTCCGACGCGGTGCTGCGCACGACCCTGCGCCCGGGCGACCACCTGGTGCTGGGCAACGACGCGTACGGCGGCACGTTCCGCCTGATCGACAAGGTGCTGAGCCTCTGGGGCATCGAGCACACCGTCGCCAACCTCGCGAACGTCGACGAGGTCCGCGCCGCCCTGCGACCCGAGACCAAGCTGATCTGGTGCGAGACGCCCACCAACCCGCTGCTCGGCATCGCCGACATCGCGGCCCTGGCCGGCGTGGCCCACGACGCGGGCGCGCGCCTGGTCGTCGACAACACCTTCGCCACGCCGTACCTGCAGACGCCGCTGGCCCTCGGCGCCGACATCGTGGTCCACTCCACGACCAAATACCTCGGCGGCCACTCCGACGTCGTCGGCGGCGCCGTGCTGACCAACGAGGACGAGGTCCGCGAGCAGCTCTTCTACCTCCGCAACGCCGCCGGCGCCGTCCCCGGTCCCTTCGACGCGTGGCTCACGCTGCGCGGCCTGAAGACGCTGGCGCTGCGCATGGAGCGGCACAGCGACAACGCCGAGCTGATCGTGCAGACGCTCGCCAAGCACCCGAAGGTCTCCAAGGTCTACTACCCGGGCCTGCCCGAACACCCCGGCCACGAGGTCGCGGCCAAGCAGATGCGCCGCTTCGGCGGCATGGTGTCCTTCCGCCACGCCGACGGCGAGCAGGCCGCGCTGGAAGTCGCGTCGCGCACCAAACTCTTCATCCTGGCCGAGTCCCTGGGTGGCATCGAGTCCCTCGTCGAGCACCCGGGCCGCATGACCCACGCCTCCACGGCGGGCTCCACGCTCCAGGTCCCGGCCGACCTGCTCCGCCTCTCCGTCGGCATCGAGGACGGCACCGACCTGGTCGCCGACCTCACGGCTGCGCTGGGCTGAGCCCTGCGTTCTTGCGAAACCCCCGTGCCAACTGGTTGTGGCGCGGGGGTTTCTGTTGTGGCCCTCGCACCACAATCAGGTGGCACAGAGCCCTCGACTGGTGGACAGAGCGGTCGTCTGGTGGAGAGACGTCCGGTGGGCGGAGCGCTTGCCGGTGGACAGAGCGCTCGCCTGGTGGAGAGACGCCCGGTGGGCAGAGCCCTCGCCGGTGGACAGACGTCCGGTGGGCAGACGTCCGGTGGGCAGACGTCCGGTGGGCAGACGTCCGGTGGGCAGACGTCCGGTGGGCAGACGTCCGGTGGGCAGACGCCCGGTGGGCAGACGCCCGGTGGGCAGACGCCCGGTGGGCAGAGCCCTCGCCCGTGAACAGAGCGCTCGCCCGGTGGAGAGACACCAGGCGGACAGACCCCCGCCCTCCTCGGGGGGACTGCCCTGCTCCAGTTTATCGAGGTCACGGGCCTCAAAACGGTGGTCTGGAAATCTGTGGACAACTCAGGGTCGGCGGGATCTGCTGTGGATAACTCGGACGGACCGCGGACGGACCCCGGACGAACTTCGGACGGCGGGTGCCTGGACGTGGTCGCGCGCCGATGAATCGGGCGGACCCGAACACACAAGAACCCCGCACGAACTTCGAGGTGCGGGGTTCGAAGGACAGGTCTGGACCAGTCAGGGCCGGTAGCTGCTCGGCTGCGGACCCGCCGTGTGCATCGAGTGGTGGACCGCCTCCTGTTGCTCGGCGGGCGCGGCCGGGAGCTCGGAGCCGTCGATGCAGCCGCCGACGAGCTCGACGTGGTTGTCGTGGCGGATGTATTGGGGGTGGGCGCCGCAGCCGGCCGCGTCGACGGTGAAGTAAGCGGCGCCGGTGAGGGCGACGGCGGAGGCGACGCCCAGCACGACGGGCAGGACTCCGGCCGAACGGGTCGCGCGCGTCCCGCGAGGGGTCGTCGCGTTTTTCGCGCGGGCCATGGTCGCACTCCCTGATCACGTGAGGTTGCCGTTATCAGAGTACCGGTCCCGCGGCCGTGGCACCTCGGCCATCCGTCGGTGGCATCATCGCGACCTATGGAACTGGTCAGCATCGAGCGGATCGAGGAGGCGCGCAAGCTCCTCGAGGGCATCACCAGGGTGACCCCCATGGAACACGCCCGTGACCTGCGGCGCTTACACGGCGGCCCGGTCTACCTCAAGTGTGAAAACCTGCAGCGCACCGGCTCGTTCAAGATCCGCGGCGCCTACACCCGCATCCACGGACTCACTCAGGAGGAACGAGCCCGTGGCGTCGTCGCGGCCAGCGCCGGCAACCACGCGCAGGGCGTGGCGCTGGCGTCGTCGCTGTTGGGGATCTCGTCGACGGTCTTCATGCCGCTGCGCGCGCCCCTGCCCAAACTCGCGGCCACCCGCGGCTACGGCGCCGACGTGCACCTCCACGGCGCCGTCCTCGAAGAGACGCTGGCGGAGGCCATCGCGTTCTCCGAGCGCACCGGGGCGGTGTTCATCCACCCGTTCGACCACGTCGACGTGATCGCCGGGCAGGGCACCGTCGGCCTGGAGATCCTGGAGCAGGTGCCCGGCGTGAAGACCGTGCTCGTGGCCACGGGCGGCGGCGGCCTGGTCGGCGGCGTCGCGGCGGCGGTGAAGGGCCTGCGGCCAGACATTCGCGTGGTCGGCGTGCAGGCCGAGGATGCCGCCGCGTACCCGCCTTCGCTGGCCGCCGGCTCGCCCGTGCGCCTGCGTGAGTTGCACACGATGGCCGACGGGATCGCGGTCGGCGAGCCGGGCCCGGTGAGCTACGCGCACGTTTCTTCGTTGGTCGACGACGTCGTCACGGTCAGCGAGGAGTCGCTGTCCCGCGCGGTGCTGCTGTGTCTCGAGCGGCGCAAGCTCGTGGTCGAGCCTGCCGGCGCCGCGACGGTGGCGGCGCTGATGCAGCACCCGGGCGCCTTCGAGCCGCCCGTGGTGGCGATCCTGTCGGGCGGCAACGTCGACCCCGTGCTGCTCCAGCAGATCATCCAGCACGGCATGACGGCCGGCGGCCGCTACCTCAAGCTCCACCTGCGCGTGCCCGACCGGCCTGGCTCGCTCGTCTCCGTGCTGACGTGCGTGAAGGAGCTGGGCGCCAACGTCCTCGACGTCGAGCACTCCCGCATCTCCGGCAGCCTCGCCCTCGGCGAGGTCGACGTGGCGCTCGCACTGGAAACCCGCGGCCCCGAACACTGCAAGGAGGTCGAGGCCGCCCTCGCCGACGCCGGGTTCACCATCGTCCCGTGACCGTCCTCAGTGGACTGGTTGTTCCCCGGTGACCGCCGCCAGCGCCAGCTCTCGTGCCGGCTCACCGACCTCGGGCACCTCGAACCGCCGCCCGCGGATGTGGCTCAGCAGCTCGGGGTCCGGCGCCACGGCGTGCTCGCGCAGGTAGTACGCGACGGCGCCGGGCCACACCCAGCTGCCATCGGTTCGGAACGTCAACGGCACCACGTCCGCGCGCCCCGGATCGAACGCGTCGACGTCGAAACTCCGCGACGCCAACACGGCGGGAGCGGATTCGAGGTAGGCCAGCACCCGCTCGCGCTCCGCCTCGGGCAGCGCCTCCCGCTCCACCACGGGCCGCCCGGCTTCGTCGAGCCCGTCGTAGACCCGCGGCGTCCGCATCTCGGCCGCGGTCGTCGCCGGCGGATCCGCGACGCCGGGCTCAGCCGGTGCGACCGGGCTGGCTGCTTCCTCGGGTGGTGCGACGGGGCTGGCTGTTTGCTCGGGTGGTGCAGCGGGGCTGGCCGCTTCGTTCGGCGGTGCCGTGGGGGCAGCGCCACTTTCCGGTGCCAACGGAATGTCCTCTGGCGGCGCGACGGTTGCCGCCTCGGCCGCCGGTACGGGCGCGGTCGAGTCCTGCTGCTGAGTTGCGGGCGTTGCGCCCGTGTCCGGGCGCGGTTCAGTGCCGCTCTCGGTTGGTATGGAGGCTGCCATGCCGGCCGTGTCTCGCTGCTGTGCTGTGGGGGTGCCACCGCTCGCCGGCGCCGCGGCGGTGTTCTCCTGTGGCGAGGCGGGGGCTGCGCTTCCGTTCGTCGGCGCCGAAGTGGCGGCATCCTGTCTCGGCGTGGCAGGTGCGTCGGTGTGAATCGGCGGCACAAGGGGCGGTGGCGCCGCGCTCTGCGGTGCTGAGGTGCCTTCTTGCGCGGCTGCCGTGCGCTCGTCCGTCGGCACTGGCGCGGTGGTGTTTGTGCTGCTGCTCGCCGGCACTGCGGTGGCGTTGAGCTGCGGCGCGGCGGGTGCGACGCCGCTCGCCGGTGAGGCGGGCGCGTCGGCGTGAGGTAGCGGCGCAACGGGCGGAGGTGCCGCAGCCGGTCCGCCTTGCGGAGCTACCGCGCGGTCGGGCGGCGGAGGTGGTGTGTCAGGCGTCCACGGCGCCGGAAGTGGCGGCAGCCCCGCGCGGGTCCGCAGCCAAGGCGGGATGAAGGCCTCCGAGCGCGGGAAGAACCGCAGCTCGTCCTGGAAGCCGAGTTGCGGGGGCGGCCGGCGCCAGATCGGCTCGACGTCCGGGCGGAAGTCGAGGCGCGGTGGCTGCTGGGGGGTGAACAGGAGCGTCGCGCTGAGCCAGGTGCCGCGGCCGCGGCGGTACATGCCGCCGCGGAGGACGGCGAGGAGACGGACGGCCTCGGGGTGCGGGCGGGCCGGGTAGTCGCGCCCGTCCGGGGCCGTGGTGACGACGTCGGCCTCGACGTGCCGCCCCACGGCCCGGTACTCGACCCGCAGCTGCCGCCACCCGGGCGGCACGGCCGAGGCGCACGCGTGGCCGATCCGCTGGACGAGGTCCTGCTGCTGGGCCGGGCTCAGGGATACCGGCGGTTGGCTCAATGCGTCTCCCCGCGGTGAGGTCAGTTGCCGGCGGCGGCGAGCCGCTCGCGGAACCAGTCGGGCATGAACTCCTCGGCGCGGGGAAACCGCTCCTGCTCGATCGCGAACTGCTCCGCGGCCGGGTACGGGTCGAAGTCCGGCTCGTTGCGCCAGTTGTACTGGATCGTGAACCGGCTCGGCGGCTCGATGCCGAAGCGCGCGGAGAACCACGTCCCCTCGCCCTCGGTGTACATCCCGCCGCGCAGGCGCTGGAACATCTTCCACACGTCAACCGGCGGGTCCCACGGGCGGAACGTGCCACTGGGGTCCTTGACCCCGACCGCGACGTCGACGTTGCGGCCGACCATGCGGTAGTCGATCATCACCTGCTGCCAGCCCGGCGGCAGGGCTTCGACCACGGCCGTGGTGATCTCACCCAGCAGCTCGTTCTGCTGGATCGGGTCCAGCTCCGGCCACTTGAACGGCATCGGTCGTGTCCTCCTGATCGTTCGGACTTTTCGGGCGGGCCCATCATGGCACGGGCCCCGCGGTCACTCCTGGGCCCGCAGGCGGTCCTGCTCGCCGCCCTCGTCGAGCAGCTTCCGCAGCCACGCCGGCACGTGCTCGTCGTCGCGCGGGTACGCCTCCAGATCACGCGTGAACGCGCTGGGGTGCAAGGGCGGCCACCAGTTCGGGTCGAGGTCGAGGTCGTAGGTGAACTCCGGCGACGAATCGGGGCGCAGGACGACCTTCGCGGAGAACCACGTGCCACGGCCGGGTTCGTACATCTGGTCGCGCAGCGCGCGGAACGCGGTTTTGACGGGCGCGGGCAGCTCCATCGAGCCGGGGGAGCCGTCGCGCATCCGCACCTGCAGCGCGAAGTCGTTGGCCACCACGGTCGCCGACACCGTGAGCGCGATCTCCGCCCACCCGGGCGGCGCGGCGTTCCCCAGCGCCGTCGCGATTTCAGCGGGAACGGGATCGGTCACTGTACTGCCTGTTCTTTCCGAAGTTGATGTCCGCGGGGTTGTTCGGGAACTCGCGCTCCTTGGTCACGCGCGAGATTTCGACGGGTTTCCCGTTTTCCAGGACGAGGTGCCCGCCGGCGTCGGTCTTGTAGACCACTTCCTGCCAGCGCATCGTGACGCTCTCCGGCACGCCGTTGCTCTCGCCGTGCATGGCCACCTGGTAGTTCTGGATGTCCTGGCCTTCGGTGTTCGCGAACTTGCCGAGCTCTGTCTCCTGGTTGCGCCACGAAGCCTCGTGGATCCAGCCGTCGCGGTAGTTGCCGCTGTTGGACGCCGCCATCTGCGGGTGCATGTTGACGTACTCACCCGGGCCGCCCATCTCGTTGGCCGCGAGGTGACCGCCCGCCCAGCGCACCTTCTCGTACTTGTCGCCGTATTCGGGGTGGTCGGCGAACGCCTCCTTGCCCTCGCCGCCGGAGCGGTTCTGCGAGTTGGTGTCGCGGAAGGTGTCGTTGCGGCCGTCGAAGCTCGGGTCGCCCGTCATCGCGTCGGGCTTGCCGTTCTCGCCGATGTGGAACGTCCACGACTTGTCCGCGTCGTGGAAGTTCGGCACGCGGTACTGCGCGCCCGGGATCAGCGGGTAGCGCAGGTCGGGGTTGTGGTTGGGCGAGGAGGTGCCGGGCGTGGCCTCGACGTGCGTGACGTGGCCGTCGGCGTCGGTGTAGAACCGTGTGCTGGCACCGTTTTCGTAGGACACGTGGTACTCGGCGTGGCCCGCCAGCGGACGCTCGCCGTGCAGCGTCTGCGGCACGCCGTCCGGGTCCGGGTCGGCGTTGCTGGTCCGCGCGGGTACGTCGTCGATGTCGCGCGGCGAGTCGATGTCCGGGTGGCCGTCGCGGTGGCGCGGGCCGGCGAACTCGGAGTCGTCGGGCCGGTCCCAGTCCACGAACCGCCGGTCGAACTCCGGCGAGTCCGGGTTGTACGTGCGGGTCGCCGGAGGAAGGTCGAACTCCTCCTCGGGGATGTCCGCGGCGTCGTCGTCTCCCCGGGCGTGGGCGCTTTCGGCGTCGACGTCGTGCGGGTCGTGGTGGTGCGACTCGGGCGCGAATCCGTCCTGGCCGGCGTGGTGCGACGTGCCGTCCGGGTGGTGCACGGACCACTCGCCGTCCGGTGGGATCCGCGGCCGCATCCGGCCGTCCGGCCCGATCTCGTAGTCGGACGAGAAGACCCGGCCGTTCGAGTCGGTCCAGGCCGGTTTGGTCGGGGCCATGACGTCGGTGTCGAGCTCGCGCGAGAGCCGGTTGGCGAAGTCGTTGGAGCCGGCGTCGCAGCCGATCAGGCGGATGGGACGGCCGTCGTAGTCCGCGTTGTGGCGCAGGACGTCGGCGAACTCCTCCGGCGTGTAGTGCCGGTCGCCGATGCGCGCGTGCCCGTCTGCTGTCACGTGCACGTCGACGGTGTAGCGCCCGTCCGGATCCGGCTGCACGCGGTGGGGGAGGTCGCCCAGGTCCGTGTCACCGCGGTGGTACGAGCTGCCCGCCGGCGTGCTTTCGGAGTGGTGCTGGTTGACCTCGTCCGGCGTCAGCGGTTCGTCGTCGTGGTGGTGCGGTCCGCCGTCGTGATCGGGCGTGTCGTGGTGATCGGCTGGGCCGTGGTGATCGGGATTGTCGTGATCGGGCGTGTCGTGGTGGTCGGGTGAGCCGTCGGTGTCGTGGTGAGGTGCCCTGTCGTCCGGCTCGTTGTGATGGGGAGCGCGGTCGTTCGGCTCCCCGTGGTGCGGGATCCCGTCGCCCGGCTTGCCGCCGGGCGTCCGATGTGGACTGTCGGCCTCCGGGCGGGTCGCGGCCGGCGAGCCGCCACGCGCGATGGGCTCCGGCGTGTCGCTCGGCCGCCGCGGTCCGCCCGCAGCCGGGTCGCCCGGGCGGCGCGAGCCATCGGGGCCCTGGGGTGAGCGCGTGTTCGGGTCGCTCGGGCGGCGCGGTGAACCCGAGTCGGGTCGTCGCGACGAGGGCTCAGGACCCTCACCGGGCCGCCGTGACCAGGGCCCGCGATCGGGGCCGGTGCGAGGACCTGAGGGTTCCGGAGTGCGCGCGCCCGGGCTGCCCGGCGTGCCCGTCCAGCCACCGCCGCTGCCGGGCCGAGCTGCCGGTGTGCCACCGGGGACACCGCCCGAGGGCGAACCCGCCGGAGCGCCACCACCCTGCGGCGGCATCCCACCGGCGACGGGCTGATTCGGCGTGGCGGAGCCCGACGGGCTTCCGCCATCACCGGTGCGCGGAGCGGGCGCGCTGGGCGCCGGCTCGTCGACCTTCGGCGGCGCGTAGCCCGACGCCGAGGTCGAGCTGTCTCCCGAGCTTTGATGCGCGGACGGCGAGCTGCTCCCGGAAGAGCCGCCGCCCGAGTGGGCCGGTGCGCCGCCTCCGGACCCGCCGGTGCTGTGGGGTGCGGAGCCGCCGGACGGCGAGCTGCCGGCGTGTGACGAGCTCGGCGCGTCACCGGTGTGGGCGCTCGGCGCGTCGCCCGTGTGCGAGGGCGCGGAACTGCCGCCACCGGACGGCGAAGAGCTGCCCGCGTGGCTCGGCGAGCTCGGCGAAGAACCGGCGTGACTTGGCGACTCGCCACCGGACGGACCGCTGGTGCTGTGCGGCGCAGAGGTGCTGGAGGAAGGGGAATCGCCGCTGAACGTCGACGCCGAGTTGTCGCCGCCGGCCCCGCCCGTGTCGCCGTCGTGGGTGCCGTTGCCCGTGCTGCGGCGCGACGAGTCACCGGAAGAACCGTCCCTTGTGGAGGGACCGCCACCGTCGGGGCTCGACGACGCGGAGTCACCGTCACCGGAGTGCGAGCTGCCGGAATCCGAGCCGTCGGCGTCCGAGCCATCGGATTGCGAGTCGCCGGAATCAGAGTCGCTGGACCGCGAGCTGCCGGAGTCCGGATCACCGGAGTGGGAACTGTCGGCGTCCGAGTCCCCCGAATGCGAACTGTCCGAGCCATCCGGGCTGTCCGAACCCTCGCCGCTGGGCGAGTCCCCGTCACCGTCGGAACCGCTGTGGTGCGAACCGCCACCTGAGCCGCCACCGCCCGTGCGGTGCGCGAACCCGCCGGCCTTGATGTTCTTCGTGCTGATCACGTCGAGGCCCGTGACCTTGCCGGCCAGCTTGCCCAGGATCTTGATGATCTTCGTGAAGACGTCGGCCAGCTTGCCCAGCAGCGGCGACACCCGGCGCATCGTGTCGCACAGCTTGGTCAGCAGGCCGCTGATCTTCTCGCCCCACTTGGAGATCGCCGTGACGGCCTGCGCGACAACCAGCGGCGTGCCGAAGCCGAGGGAGAAGACCTCCTCCATCACCCACGAGATCAGCTTGCCCACCAGGTCGGCGATCAGCTGCCGCACGGTCTCCCGCACGAACGACACGACCTGGCCCATGATCATCGTGACGGTGCCGATCGCGCTCGCCACCGTGGCGGCTCCGCCGAGGGCCTCCGCGCACTCCGCTGCGCCCTTGCGGTACGCGTCGGCCGCGTCGCCCGTCCAATCCGCGGTGCCGGTCTTGACCGCGTTGGTGTAGTCGGCCTGCCTGTCCTGCAACGATTTCGCGACGTTGCCCCAGGTGTCCGCATAGGACTGGATCACGGGCGGGTTGCCCGCCACCGAGTCGAGCATGTGCTTCAGCGGCTGCACGTGCTCCATGAGGAACGACGCCACCGACGACATCAGGTAGCCGAACGGGTCGATCGCCGCGCCCGCGATCTCTCCCGCGAGGCTCAGCACCCCGAGGCCGCCCGAGACCCAGTCGCCGTCCTTGATGCCGTTGAACGCGTCCATCGCCGACTCGGCCACGCCGATGCCCGTGGCGTAGCCGTAGTCGCCGTTGCCCGCAGTGAGCGGCCCGGGGCCGTCCCCGTCCTGCTTCGCCTGGACGACGAGCGGGTTGCCGTCGGCCATCAGTCGGGGACCTTCGTGGAAGCGATGGCGTCGGTCGTGCCCGTTTCGTAGGTCTGGTACGCCTGTGCGGCATTGCGGACCTTCTGCGCCTGCGCGTCCATCGCCGTCACGGTGTTCTGCAACGCGTTGATGCCGAACTCCTCCACCGGGTCGAGCATGGCCCGGAACGGCTGGCAGAGGATGCCGTACGCGTCGGTGGGCATGCTGACCTGGTTCGCGGCGTCGACGGCCTGCCGCAGCCCGTCGCTGATCCCGTCGAGCTGGCCCGCGTGTGCCTCGAGGTCGCTGCCGACCTCGTATCCCTTAGGTGCCATGGTGTTCATCCCCCAGGATGGCTGTGTAAAACCGGAATCAAGACAGGATCGAGCCGCCGAAATCGTCGTCATCGTCGGACGTCTCGGCCCGGCGACGACGCGGTGGTGGCGGAGGCGGCGCCTGCTGCCGCGGCGGTGCGGCCGGCGGCGGGGGAGGCGGGTCGGAATCCTCGGGTCCGAACCGGTGCACCGGTGCCGGCGGCGGAGGTGGCTCTTCCGGCGGCGGCGCGGGGAACGTGCTCTTCGCGTCTTCCACGAGCTTGTCGCCGGTGGCGTCGCTGCCCAGCGTTTCGCTCGCGACCTGTTGCAGCAGCTCGGGAATCCGCGCCTGCGCCTTCTGCACGAGCCGCATCACCTGTGCCGACACCTCGGCCATCCGCTTGCCGCCGGCGGACTCAGAGATCACCAGGTTCTTCAGCAGTCCCTTGGCATCCACGGTCACCGTGACCGAGCCGTCCTTCGCCCGCTCGGTCACGGTCTGGCCCTGCATGCGGTCGGCCATCGCCTGGTAGCGCGCAGCCGTCTCCTGCAGCTGCCGGGTCCACCCGTCCACCATCCGCTGACTGGCGTCGACGCCGTCCGACATCGGGCCCCCGTTCCTCTCGAGCCGACTTCCCCACAGTGATATCCCCACAGTGACGGATCCGGTCCGCCCCAGGTTCCGGTGCCGTCCGAATTGATCCGATCGGCCCAGTTTGCCATCCGGGTCAACCGGTCTCTCCGGCACCTGAATCGACTGTACGTGCTCGCACCGACACAAAACGTGGCAAGCGGCCCGCCCGCGACGTTTTGTCGCGAACGGGCCGCTCGCACCACTCAATCCTTGACAAGCGCGCCGATCGAGGGTTTCCTGTGGCGCTGCAAGGGCGTCAGAGATTGCCCCGGCGCTCCTGCTCCCGCTCGATCGCCTCGAACAGCGCCTTGAAGTTCCCCTTCCCGAAGCCCAGCGAACCGTGCCGCTCGATGAGCTCGTAGAACACCGTGGGCCGGTCGCCGATCGGCTTCGTGAAGATCTGCAGCAGGTACCCGTCCTCGTCGCGGTCGACCAGAACCTTGTGCTCCTGCAACGTTTCGATCGACACGCGCACCTCGCCGATCCGCGCGCGCAGCTCCGGGTCCTCGTAGTACGAGTCAGGGGTGTCGAGGAATTCGACGCCCGCGGCCCGCATCGCGGTGATCGTCGCGATGATGTCGTTGGTGGCCAACGCGATGTGCTGGCAGCCGGCGCCCTCGTAGAACTCGAGGTACTCATCGATCTGCGACTTCTTCTTCGCCACAGCGGGTTCGTTGAGCGGGAACTTCACGCGGTGGTTGCCGTTGGACACGACCTTGCTCATCAGCGCCGAGTAGTCGGTGGCGATGTCGTCGCCGACGAACTCCGCCATGTTCACGAAGCCCATCACGCGGTGGTACCAATCGACCCAGTAGTCCATCTTGCCGAGCTCGACGTTGCCCACACAGTGATCCACTGCCTGGAACAGCCGCTTCGGCGCACCTTCAGGCCGCGTCACCGTGCTCTCGCGCGCCTCGAAGCCGGGCAGGTACACGCCGTCGTAGCGCGACCGGTCGATCAGCGAGTGGCGGGTTTCGCCGTACGTCGCGATCGCGGCCATCCGCACGGTGCCGTGCTCGTCGGAGACGTCGTGCGGCTCCTCGAGGATCGTCGCGCCCTGCGCGCGAGCGTGCTCCACGCATTTGTCCACGTCGGTCGTCTCCAGCGCGAGGTCGCTCACGCCGTCGCCGTGGCGGCGGTGGTGGTCGAGCAGCGGTGAGTCCGGCCGCACGCCGCCGGTGATCACGAACCGCGCCGAGCCGGACTTGAGTACGAACGCCTTGCGGTCGAAGCGGCCCGTCTCCGGCCCGGAGTACGCGACGAGCTGCATGCCGAACGCGACCTGGTAGAACCACGCGGTCTGCGTCGCGTTGCCGGCGACGAAAACCACCGCGTCGAGAGCCTTGACCGGGAACGGGTCGTTGGTGGCGTCGTGCTCGACGAGCCCCACGAGCTGACGGAGCTGGTCGAAGCTGACGTCGTCGAGTGCGCCCTGCGGATCCATGGTGTGGGTCATGCCCTGAAGCATGGGTCCGCCACGGCAAGATGAGCAACGGTCACCGAATTTGCTGGACAATCTGCTCAGCGGCAAGCCGTAAGCTGCGGTCAACATGGACAACCTGCGCAGGGAGGAAACCGTGCTCGACGAGCTCGACGCCCGGCTGTTGCTGCTGCTCACCGACTCGCCGCGCCTCGGCGTACTGGAGTGCGCGCGCCGCCTCGGCGTCGCGCGCGGCACCGTGCAAGCGCGCCTGGACCGGCTCACCGAACGCGGCATCCTCGGCGGTTTTCCGCCCGAGCTCGACCTCGCCGCGATGGGCTACGGGCTCACCGCGTTCGCCGTGCTCGAGATCGCGCAGGGCCGCCGTGGCAGCGTCGCCGAGGCGCTTGCCGCCATCGAGGAGGTGTGCGAGGTGCACGCCACCACCGGGCAGGGCGACCTGTTCGTCCGCTTGGTCGCGCGTGACAACGACGACCTGCAGCGCGTGATCGACGAGGTGGTCGGCGTGGACGGGGTGCTGCGCACGTCGACGTCGATCGCGCTGTCCACGCCGGTGCCGCCGCGTGTGCGTCCGCTGCTGGAACGCACCGCGCGCGGTTAGAACGCCTCGAGAGCGTGAGCCAGGTACCGCTTCGCCGAACGCTGCACGACCTCGTGCCCGTCGCTGCGCACGATCCGGTCCCACCACGCGCCGTAGATCGCGTCGAACGCGTAGGGCTCCAGCAGCTCGGCCGCGCGGCGCACCACGCTCGGGCGCTCGGGGATCAGGTTCGGGTAGCTGTACATGAAAGCGACGTGGGTGCGGTCGGGGATGACCTGCACGATGTCGCCCGACAGCAGCGCCCCGCGGCCCTCTTCTCCGGCCGGCCAGTGCAGCACCGTGCCGCCGGTGAAGTGCACGCCGAGGTTGATCAGTCGCAGGTCGTCGGCCACGTCGAGCGTGGTGCCCGACCAGAGCCGGATCGACGGATCGGGCCGCCCGATCCACTCCTGGTCGGCTTCGTGCAGGTAGATCGGCGCGTCGAACGCCTGGGCCCACTCGACCATCGTCGAGTAGTAGTGCGGGTGGCTGATCGCGATGCCGGTGATGCCGCCGAGGTCGTTGACCTGCCGCACCAGCTCGTCGTCGAGGTAGGCGGCGCAGTCCCAGAGGAAGTTGCCGGATTCGGCCCGTACGAGCAGTGCCCGCTGGCCGATCGCGAAACCGGGTTCGGAACCGATGCCGATCACGCCCGGCCCCTGCTCCTCGACGCGTGGGCGATACTCGCCACTCGATCGCAGCGTCGCGAGGTCGGTCCACGCCTGGCCGGTGAGCGGGACGTACTGGCGTTCGTCCTCGCAGATCGGGCAGTCGTCACGGGGCTCGGAGTACTGCATCGCGCAAGTGCGGCACATCGGTTCGGTGCTCATCGTGGCCTCCCAGTGGTGTTCAGGAGCCACGCTAGTCGCGTACCCGGCTCACGCGAGCCGGGTACGCGAAGACCGCGGTGGGTCAGGCCTCGCTGTAGGGCACTGCCTTGACCAGCGTGACCTGCTGCGTACGGCCGTTGGGCAGCTCGTACTCGCGCGACTCGCCTTCCTTGGCGCCGAGCAGGGCCTTGCCCAGCGGCGACTCCGGGGAGTACACGTCGAGCGCGCCCTCGGCGCCCTCTTCGCGGGTGGCGAGGAGGAACTTCTCCTCATCGTCGTCGCCCGCGTATTTCACGGTGAGGACCTTGCCCGGACCGGCGGTGCCGTCGTCCGCGGGGGCCTCGCCGACCTTCGCCGAACGCAGGAGTTCCTGCAAGTGGCGGATGCGCGCCTCGGCCTGGCCCTGCTCTTCGCGCGCCGCGTGGTAGCCGCCGTTTTCCTTGAGGTCTCCCTCTTCGCGGCTGTCGTTGATGCGCGCAGCGATGACCGGACGATTCTCGATCATTTCGTCGAGCTCGTGCTTGAGCCTGTCGTAGGCATCCTGGGTCAGCCAGGTCACCTTGTCGCTCACGGTCACCATCTCCTCGTCGGGCCTGCCAGGCTTGGGTGTTCAAGCCGGCCTCCGCACGGGCTCACTGCGCCCGCACGGCTGGGATAAAGGAAAAACACGGCCCGCCTCGGGCCGTGCTGGTGTGTCAGCTTATCACGGCACGCTGCAGCGACGCCGGTCCATTCCACGTCGCGCGGACACTCGCCGCGCATTTCACCCCGTTGGCCGCTATGGGGTTGACATGTAACGTGGTATGGAGTACGAGCAACCGTACACGTCGGCCGTCACCGGTTCCCCGATGCTCTTCACGACTGTGCTCACTCGGCTGTGGCCGGCCCCGGCGGGAACCAGCACCTCTCTCCGGCCGCTCTCGGAGCCGGACCTGTCCTGCACCCGCACAACGCACACCCCGGCCTTGTCGGGGTCGTCACGCGTGACGTTGATGGTGATCTCCATCGCGTTGCCCGGGCGGGGTTCGAACGCCACGCGCTCGGCGTCGATCGACGTCTGGCCGAGGTTGACGTAGGCGATCCACGCCACGCCGAAGCTCGCGACCACGGCGACCGCACCGAAAACCCGGCGCTTCCAGCGCTTCGACCCGGTCTTGGCGGGCGAGCCGTACCGGTCCGCGGGCGGCGCCGGGCGGGCGTCTCCCTCGGCGGTTGCGGTCTCTCCGGTCTGCAAGTCCGGGCCTCCGGTCGTTCTTGTCGTACCCGTGGGGACAATGGGTGGAGCCCGACTGGGGGCACCACCTGTCGTCGAGTATCCGCGAGCCGTTCCGGTGGCGTGGAGCCGGGGCAGGGTACGACGGAATAACGGACCACGAAAGGGTCGTTCGGAACATGGTGCGAGCTGACGAGCTGACGACGAGCGACCGTATCTCGAACCTGCGTCTCATGGCGGTGCACGCGCACCCCGACGACGAGTCGAGCAAGGGTGCCGCCACGATGGCCAAGTACGTGGCCGAGGGCCACGAGGTCATGGTCGTGACGTGCACGGGCGGTGAGGCGGGCAGCATCCTCAACCCCGCCATGGACCGCCCCGAGGTGCTGGCCAACATGACCGAGATCCGCCGCGATGAGATGGCGCGGGCCGCGAAGATCCTGGGGGTGCAGCACCGCTGGCTCGGCTTCGTCGACTCGGGGCTGCCCGAGGGTGACCCGCTGCCGCCGGTGCCCGAGGGTTCGTTCGCCGTGGTGCCGCTGGAGGAGTCCACCGAGGCGCTGGTGAGCGTGGTGCGGGAGTTCCGCCCTCACGTGCTGATCACCTACGACGAGAACGGCGGGTACCCCCACCCGGACCACATCCGCACCCACGAGGTGTCGATGGCGGCCTTCGACGCGGCGGGCGACCCGAACCGCTTCCCGGACGCCGGTGACCCGTGGCAGCCGCTCAAGCTCTACTACGTGCACGGCTTCTCCAAGGCCCGGATGACCGCCTTCGACACCGCGCTCAAGGCGGCCGGTCTGCCCTCGCCGTACGAGGAGTGGCTCAAGTCCTGGGACCCCGACCGGGCCGACATCATGGAGCGGGTGACCACTCGGATCGAGTGCGGTGAATACTTCGAGGTGCGCGACGAGGCGCTGAAGGCGCACGCCACGCAGATCGACCCGACCAGCCGCTGGTTCGCGGTCCCGCTCGAGATCCAGCGCGAGACGTGGCCGACCGAGGAGTACGAGCTGAACCGCTCCCTGGTGGACAGCACGCTGCCGGAGGATGATCTGTTCGCCGGCATCAAGGAGAAGGTGAGTCCATGAGTTTCGGTGTGCCGGCCGTCGCGGTCGCCCCGCTGACGGCGTCGGCCCTGTTCCTGGCCCAGCAGCCCGACAGCGGCGACAACGGCGGTCAGGGTGAGGACTTCGGCAAGTCGTCGCCCGTCGGCTTCCTCGTGCTGATCCTGTTCCTGATCGCGGTCGCGTTCCTCATCCGGTCGATGAGTAAGCACCTGAAGAAGGTGCCGGCGAGCTTCGACAAGGAAGAGCCGTCCTCGGATGCTTCGGGCGAAACGCCGGAGTCGGACGGCGCGGGCGAACGGGCCGAGGTGAAGGCCGCCGAGCCGGCCGACCCGGCGCGGGCCAAGTCCGACTGACCTCGCCCGCCGGGCGGGTTCGCCGACGCGCCTGACTCGCCTCGGCGAGCGCCATGTCACCCTGGAGGCATGGCGAACCGACTGGCGGACGCGACCAGCCCGTACCTCCTGCAGCACGCGGGCAACCCTGTCGACTGGCGTGAGTGGGGGCCCGAAGCGCTGGCGGAGGCGCGGCAGCGCAATGTGCCGATCCTGCTGTCGGTCGGCTACGCGGCGTGCCACTGGTGTCACGTGATGGCCCACGAGTCCTTCGAAGACGAGGGCACCGCGGCGCTGATGAACGCGCACTTCGTGAACATCAAGGTCGACCGCGAGGAGCGGCCGGACATCGACGCGGTGTACATGTCCGCCACCCAGGCCATGACCGGCCAGGGCGGCTGGCCGATGACCTGTTTCCTCACGCCCGAGGGCGAGCCGTTCCACTGCGGCACCTACTACCCGCCGACGCCGCGGCCGGGCATCCCGTCGTTCGGGCAGCTGCTCGTGGCCGTCTCGGAGGCGTGGGCCGAGCGTCCCGAAGACCTGCGCGAGGGCGCGCAGCGGCTGATCGGGCACCTCACCGAGCAGAGCGGGCCGTTGCAGGCTTCGGCGGTGGACGCCGGCGTGCTGGCCGGCGCCGTCGAGAAGCTCGCGGCCGAGGTAGACCCCGTTCACGGCGGGTTCGGCGGCGCGCCGAAGTTCCCGCCGTCGATGGTGCTGGAGTTCCTGCTGCGCCACCACGAGCGCACAGGCTCGGCCGAAGCGTTGGTGCTCGCTTCGTCGACCGCGGAGGCCATGGCTCGCGGCGGCATCCACGACCAGCTCGCCGGCGGCTTCGCGCGGTACTCCGTGGACGCCGAGTGGATCGTGCCGCACTTCGAGAAGATGTTGTACGACAACGCTTTGCTGCTCCGCGTTTACGCCCATTTGGCGCGGCGGGGGTCTTCATTCGCTCTGGGTGTCGCCGAGGGGATCGTCCGGTTCCTGGAGGCGGATCTGCTGACCGCGGGGGGCGGCTTCGCGGCGTCACTGGACGCGGACACCGACGGCGTCGAGGGACTCACCTACGTCTGGACGCCCGCCGAGCTGCGCGAAGTGCTCGGGGACGAGGACGGCGTGTGGGCGGCTTCGGTGTTTTCGGTGACGGAGTCCGGGACGTTCGAAAAGGGCTCGTCGACGCTGCAGCTGCCGGGTGCGCCGGAGTCTGCCGACCGGTTCGAGCACGTCCGCCAGACGCTGCTGGCCGCGCGGGCTTCGCGGCCGCAGCCGGCGCGCGACGACAAAGTGGTGGCCGCGTGGAACGGCCTCGCCATCACCGCGCTCGCCGAGGGGGGTGTCGCGTTGGAGCGTCCACAGTGGATCGAGCTGGCGCGTGGGGCGGCGTCGCTGCTGCTTTCCACTCACCTCGTGGACGGCCGATTGCGGCGCAGCTCGCGAGACGGCGTGGTCGGCGTGCCGGCGGGCGTCCTCGAGGACTACGCGTGCCTGGCCGACGGGCTGCTCGCGCTGCACCAGGCCACGGGGGAGCCGCGGTGGCTGGAGGAGGCCTCGCGGCTGCTGGACCTGGCGTTGACGCACTTCGCTTCGGACGCCGTGGGCGCGTATCACGACACCGCGGACGACGCGGAAACGTTGGTACAGCGGCCATCCGACCCCACGGACAACGCGAGCCCTTCGGGGGCTTCAGCGTTGGCGGGCGCGTTGCTGACGGCCTCGGCGTTGGCCGGGTTCGAGCAGGCCGCGCGGTATCGTGACGCGGCCGATGCGGCGTTGCAGCGCGCCGGCCTGCTCGTGGATCGGGCGCCGCGCTTCGCCGGGCACTGGCTTTCGGTGGCTGAAGCGGCGCAGTCGGGGCCGGTGCAGGTGGCCGTCGTGGGGGAGGCGCGAGCGGAGTTGGTCGCGGCGGCCGCGCGGCAGATCCACGGCGGCGGCGTGGTGCTGGGCGGCGCTCCGGATGCGCCCGGCGTGCCGCTGCTGGCGGACCGTCCGCTGGTGGACGGCGCTGCGGCGGCGTACGTCTGCCGCGGTTATGTCTGCGATCGCCCGGTGACCTCGGCGGAGGACCTGCTGGCGCAGCTCTGAGTTCCGCCCCTGGTGAACAGTGCCCTGTCTGACGTGTATTCGGCGTAGCTTGAGTAGCGAGGTAATCATGTAATCGCCGAGGCGAACATGTACACGCACGCACTTCAAGGTGGTGGGACACATGGGACGAGGTTGGAAGGGCCGCGGCGGCTGGCAGCAGGCCGAGGTGCCGTCGGCCGAAGACGCGGCCGCCTGGTTCGGCGGGCGCCTCCCGGACGGCTGGTTCACGGGCGACCCGGAGGTCACGGTCGACCGCGAGGAGATCATCATCGTGGGCGAGCTGCCCGCGCTGACCGGCGAGTTTGCCGACGACGCGGCCCGCGCGGCCGCCGAGGACGGCCGCATCAGCCGGTTCCGCGAGGACACGCGCGACGAGCGCATCGAGATCGCCCGGCAGGCCGAGCACCGCTACCAGCGCAAGGTCGCGTGGGGCGCCAAGCTGGGCGGCACGCAGGTGCTGTTCACGACGCTGTCCGCGCCCGTGATGACGCGCCTGCGTCAGCCCGAACGGCTGGTCCTCGACACGCTCGTCGCGGCCGGGGTCGCCCGCTCACGCTCCGAGGCGCTGGCCTGGGCCGTCCGGCTCGTGGGCGAACACGCCGACACGTGGCTCGCCGAGCTGCGCGACGCGATGACCAAGGTCGACGACCTGCGCTCGAAGGGCCCGGACCTGAGCTGACGGCCGGATATCGGCGGGGACTCTCGTGCTTCGGCGCGAGAGTCCCTTTCGTGTGTGTGGGGGCTTCGTGTGTGTGGGCGGCCGACGAATGCGCCCGGCCCGCGCGGGCCGTGGTCGGTGTGGGGTTGGCCTACGGAGCGAAGGTCCCCTTCGCGCGTGAGCCGAGCACCATCCGTCGCCGACGCTCGTTTGTGTCCGCAGCGACGCCGCGGCGCACAGCTTCTCGCCGCGGTGCAAAAGTCCCTCGTGCACAGGGGTCGCGCGCGTTTGTCGGCTGGGGTCGGTCGCCCGAACGTCCCCGTCCGGCCCGGGAACGCCACTGTCCCGGCAGAGTCCGCAGATCTGTCCGGGCCGGCCACCCGCCCGAGTCCCGCCGCCCCAGTACCCGCCGTGGTTGAGCGGCGGTGACTGACGAACTCATCGCCACGCGCTTTCCCCACCGGGACAGCCACCAAACGATCGAGTCGTCTTCGTCACCTCGACCTGCGACGACGCGGCGGCGCGGGCAGGCTTACCAGTGAGTAGCCGCCAGCCGCATCGGAGGAATCGTGGACATCCCTGCCGTTCCCGCGAAGGTGGACCCGGACGCGCTCACCGCCGTTCTCGACGGCCGCTGGGCCGAGCTGCGCCGCGGCGTACGCGTGCAGATGTCGGGCGAGGAGTTCCGCGACCCCGTGGACCTCGATGTGGAGGCGCACCGCGCACAGGTGCTCGACCAGCTGCGCGAACTCGCCGCCACGGACCGGCTGGCGCTCGGGTTCGACCGTGCGTACGGCGGGCAGAGCGACATCGGCGGTTCGGTGGTGTCGTTCGAGATGCTCGGCCTCGGCGACCTGTCGCTGATGGTGAAGGCCGGCGTGCAGTGGGGGCTGTTCGGCGGCGCCGTGCAACTCCTTGGCACGCAGCGCCACCACGAGAAGTACCTGCGGCGCATCATGGACCTCGATCTGCTCGGCTGCTTCGCCATGACCGAGCACGGCCACGGCTCCGACGTGCAGCACCTGCACACCACAGCGACGTACGACCCGGCGTCGCAGGAGTTCGTGGTCCACAGCCCGGATCCCGGCGCCACCAAGGAATACATCGGCAACGCGGCGCGCGACGGCCACGCCGCAGTGGTATTCGCGCAGCTCGTGACAGGCGGCGACTCCCGCGGCGTGCACGCGTTTTTCGTGCCCATCCGCGACGACTCCGGCGCGCCGATGCCCGGCGTCACGATCGAGGACTGCGGCCGCAAGGCGGGCCTCAACGGCGTCGACAACGGCCGCCTGGCGTTCGACCACGTCCGCGTCCCGCGCGAAGCGTTGCTGAACCGCTTCGGCGACGTCGCCGAGGACGGCACCTACTCCAGCCCCATCGAAAGCGACGGCCGCCGCTTCTTCACGATGCTCGGCACGCTCATCCGCGGCCGCGTGAGCGTCGGCGGCAGCGCAGGCAGCGCCACGAAACGCGCGCTGACGCTCGCCATCCGCTACGGCGAGCAGCGCCGGCAGTTCAAGAGCCCCGACGGCGAGGAGGTCGTGATCCTCGACTACCTCGGCCACCAGCGCAAGCTCCTGCCGGCACTCGCGAAGACGTACGCGCTGCACTTCGCGCAGGAAGAGCTCGTCGCGAAGCTGAACGACATCGCGCCCGACGCGCCCGAAGAGGAACAACGCGAACTGGAATCCCGCGCGGCCGGCCTGAAAGCCGCCAACACCTGGCACGCAACCGCCACGATCCAGGCCGCCCGCGAAGCCTGCGGCGGCGCCGGATACCTGTCGGAAAACCTGCTGGCCGGCCTCAAAGCCGACACCGACGTCTTCACCACCTTCGAAGGCGACAACACGGTGCTGCTCCAGCTCGTGGCCAAAGGCCTTCTCACGCAATACAAAGAGCACTTCGCGGACCTCAGTCCACTAGCGACCGCGCGCTTCGTCGCCGAACAACTCATGGACGTGGTCCTGGAACGCACCTCCGCCCGCAAGTTCGTGGAACGCCTGACGGAATTCGACGACGCCAAGGTGCTCTTCGACCGCGAATGGCAGCTGCGCCTCTTCGAGGACCGTGAGGAACATGTGCTGGACGGCGTCGCGAACCGCCTGCGCAAAGCCGGCGACGACCCGTTCGGGGTGTTCAACGCCGCGCAGGACCACGTGCTGCGCGCCGGCCGGGTGCACGTGGATCACCTTGTGCTGTCGGCGTTTGCGCGCGCGGTGGACGCTTGCTCCGATCCGGAGGCCGCCGCTTTGCTCTCGCGGGTGTGCGATCTGTACGCCCTGTCGGCGATCGAGGAGGACCGGGCTTGGTTCCTCGAGCACGGCCGCCTCACGACTTCGCGGTCGAAGGCGGTGAGCGCCGCGGTGAACGGTTTGTGCGCTGAGCTGCGTCCCCACGCGGGCACCCTCGTGGACGCTTTCGCGATACCTTCGCAATTCTTGGCCGCACCTATGCTGCGGGACTGACGCTCGGTAGTCCTTGTCTCGACGAGCGGCCGATCGGAAGCCACCTGATCGGCCGCTCGCTCACGCCGGGGTACCGTCGCTATTCTTGTGGCCTGGCACCATGGTGCGCCGGGGGGTTTCGCAGTCCGCAACCACCGGAGGTCCTGGCCTTGACCGCCACACGGGGGACCACTTTGTTAGCCGCCGCCACTGCCGGTTGGGCTACAACCTTTCGCTACGCCCTGCTGGTGCTGATCACCCGAGGAACTGTCGGGGCGGCGGTGTTGTTGTTGGTGCGGTAATCGGCGGTGACCAGCCGGCTGCCGAGCCGCGCCCGACGCAGGAACCCTGGTGGACACGTTCGCGGTCCCGTCCCCATTCCTGCCCGCATCTACGCCGCGGGACTGAGCCGGTATTGCCCGGGCGCGACGCCGAAGTGGCGTTTGAACGCGTGGGAAAACGCGTACGGAGAGCCATAGCCGACTTGGTGCGCGATGGCGGGCAGCGGACGGTCGCCGTCGCGTAGGAGCCGGGCGGCGGTGGCCATGCGCCACCACGCGAGGTAGGCCATCGGTGCGCGCCCGGTGAGGGTGGTGAAGCGGCGGGCGAGCGTCGCGCGGGAGAGGCCGACCTCGTCGGCGAGGTCTTCGAGCCGCCACGCACGGGCGGGATTGGTGTGCAGGAGGTCCAGCGCGGCGGCGATTTCGGGGTCCGCCAAGGCTTTCGGCCAGCCCGCACCAGGGTTTTCGGCGAACCACGCGCGCAGCAGGTACACCAGCAGGAGGTCGAGCAACCCGGCGACGGCGGCGTCGCGGCCCGGGTGGGCGCCGTTCACCTCGCCGCCGAGCAGCGTGATGGCCGCTCCCAGTTCGCGGTGCGCGCCGACGCGCGCGGGCAGATGCACGAGGTCGGGGAGACCCTCGACGAGGAAGTGCGCGCGTGAGCGGTCGAAGCGGTACTTGCCGCACAACAGGTCGGTGGGGCCGGAGGGATCGTCGACGGCCGTTTCGAACGGGACGGCGCGGCGGTCGTCGGGCGTGGCCGACAGCACGTGGGTGGCGCCGTGGGGCAGGAGGACGGCGTCACCGGGGCTGAGCTGGACCGGCTCGCCGCCGCCGCGCAGCCAGCCCGTGCCGCGGAGCACGACGTGAAAGCCCGCGCCGGCGTAGGGCGCGAACCGGTAGCACCAGTCGCCGCCGACGCGCAGCCGGTTCGACGACGGCTCACCCGTGCGCATCACGGCGATCGCGTCGCTGAGGACGTCCATGCGGCACAGTGTACTCCGGTGAGACTTTCGAGCATCAAACAGCGCATCTGACGCATTGGAATGCTCACAGGTGAGGATTACCGTCGAACGCATGAAACTCGGTGAAGTCGAAGTGACCAAGGTCGTCGAATGGGCGGGTGACATCGCGCCCATCCGGTCCGTACTGCCGGACACCCCGGCCGAGCTCTGGCGCGACAACCAGAGCTGGCTCGCGCCGCGCCACTGGCACCCGGAGGCCGACGCGTACCACGCCGCCGTGCAGACGTGGGTGCTGCGCAGCGAGGGCAAGGTGGTGCTCGTGGACACCGGCGTCGGCAACGACCGCGCGCGGCCGCAGATCCCGCTGTTCGACCACCTGGCCACGGACTTCCTGGCCGGGCTGGCCGCTGTGGGTGTCGGCCCCGAAGACGTGGACGTCGTGGTCAACACCCACGTGCACTACGACCACGTCGGCTGGAACACCCGTCCCGACGGCGACGGCTGGGTGCCGACCTTCCCGAACGCGACGTACCTCATTCCGCGCGCCGACGCGGAGTGGTTCGATCCGCGCAACGCCCACCGTCGCGCCGGCGTCGACCCGCTGCGGCTGCGCGGCAGCCACCTGGTCTACACCGACAGCATCACGCCGGTCCTGGACCGCGCCGTGCTGTGGGAGGACTCCCACCGCATCGACGGCAACCTCGTCCTCGAGCCGGCACCCGGCCACACTCCCGGCTCTTCCTTGCTGCGCCTGACTTCCGGCACAGACCGTGCGGTGTTCGTCGGGGATCTGCTGCACAGCCCCGTGCAAATCCTGGAACCCTCGTACAGCAGCTGCTTTTGCGAAGACCGCGCCCTGGCAGCTTCGACGCGCACCCGCGTGCTGGGCCGCGCCGCCGACCTGCACGAACTGGTCATCCCAGCGCACTTCGCGGAGGCTTCGGTCGCGGAAATCGAGCGCTCCGGTGACCGCTTCGCCATCCGCGCCTGGCGCGACGACGCCTGATCAGCCGCTCGCCGCAAACCGGCTACGCGTAGAGCGCCAACCAAATCGCCACATAATGCGACACCGCCGCCAACACCGTGCACGCATGGAAGTACTCGTGGTACCCGAAAGTCTCCGGCCAGTGGTTCGGCCACTTCACCGCGTAGAACACCGCGCCCATTGTGTAGAAGAGGCCGCCGACGCAGATCAGCACCAGGGCGGCGACGCCGGCGTGCTGGGCGAGCTCCGGCATGACGAAGACCGCCACCCAGCCCAGGGCGATGTAGATCGGCACCCCCAGCCAGCGAGGCGCGTTCGGCCACAGCATCTTCATCGCGACGCCCAAGATGGCGCCGCCCCAGACGATGGCCAGGATGATGTAGCCCGTGGGCTTCGACATGGCCAGCAGGGTGAACGGGGTGTACGTGCCGGCGATGAACAGGAAGATCATGGAGTGGTCGGCGCGCTTCATCCACTTGTACGCGCGCGGGCCCCACAGGCGGCGGTGGTACAGCGCGCTCACGCCGAAGACGCCGAGCACGGTCAGGCCGTAGACGGACGTCGCGAGGGCGGCCAGGGGCGAGACGGTCGACGCGGCGAGGCTCACCAGAGCGGCGGCGCCCACGAGGGCACCGAAGAAGGACCAGAAGTGGATGTGGCCGCGCAGGCGCGGGCGGGTGTCCACAGGCGCCGGGTCGGACGGTGGGGGTTCGGTCGTCACGCTCACCCGGCCAAGGCTACGGGAGCGTAGGTTTTTCGCCACCCCCCGTGGCGCGTCACACGTGTGGCGCGGGGGTGCGTACGCTCAGCCGACGTGAGCCTCCGGTCCTTGTTGTCCGACGTCGTCTACAGCGTCTACGGCCGCCGCCTGATCCAGCAGGCGCGGGGCCGCCATCCGCGGCACATCGCGATCATGCTCGACGGAAATCGCAGGTGGGCGCGGGAAGCCGGGTTCGCCGACGTGGCCGACGGGCACCGTGCGGGTGCCAAGAAGATCGCCGATTTCCTCAGCTGGTGCCGCGAGGCCGACGTCGAGGTCGTCACCATGTGGCTGCTCTCGACCGACAACCTCAACCGCGACCCCGACGAGCTGGAGCCGCTGCTCAAGATCATCACCGACGTCACCGACGAGCTCGCGGGTCCCGCCGTGCCGTGGCGGCTGCGGATCATGGGGGCGCTGGACCTGTTGCCACTGGACGTCGCGAAGAAGCTCACCGCCGCCGCGGCCCGCACGGAGGACCGGACGGGCATGGAGGTGAACATCGCGGTCGGCTACGGCGGGCGGCAGGAGATCGCCGACGCCGTGCGCAAGCTGCTGCTGCAGCACGCCGACGAGGGCACGTCGATCCGCGAGCTGGCGAAAATCCTCGACGTGGACCACATCTCGGAACACCTCTACACGTCCGGCCAGCCGGATCCCGACCTTATTATCCGAACGTCAGGAGAGCAGCGGCTTTCCGGATTCCTGCTTTGGCAGTCGGCGCATTCGGAATTCTGGTTCACAGAGGCTTACTGGCCCGCGTTCCGGCGGGTGGACTTCCTTCGCGCGCTTCGCGATTACGCGTGGCGCCACCGCCGGTTCGGCACCTGAGCCACCCGAGCCGCACTGGACTGGACATGAACGCAGCAGAAAGGCCCCGGAGTCGAGACTCCGGGGCCCTTCCATAGCCGAGATCGGCTATCAGCCGTGGTGCTCCAGCGAGTGGAGGACCAGCGCCGGGGTGGTGGCGATGCCCGTGTAGGCACCGGCGACCAGCGAGGCCGCGCCGAAGCCCAGGGCCCCGCCACCCTCGATGAAGGTCGCGTAGGCGTCGCCGAACGTCGGGTCCGGGGTGTAGCTGTGGTCTGCCGGCGAGGCGAACGCCGTGCCGCCGATCATCAGCAGGCCTGCGGCGGCACCGGCGACGATTCCAGCCTTCTTCAGCACTTCGCACACTCCTAGGTAGAGATATCTGGGATCCGGGGCACCGAAGTTTCCGGTGGTGTGTCCCGCAGTGAGAAAATTACCCGCTCCGAGGCCGAAATGAATGCCGGGTACGCCCATTGTGTGAGGCCGAAATCGCGTGGTTCACCCGGTCCGGTCCTGTCTTCAGGACGCGAAATGCATTCTCGTCCACCCCGTGGTACAAGCCTTTGCGCTGATCTTTCGAACGCGTTCGGTGATCTTTTTTCCATGATCACGCGACCGCGTGATCACTCGATTGCCAACTTGGTGACGTAGCGTGACAGTGACGGGGCGTCGATGTCGGACGACCTACGGTGAGATGACGAATGAGCGAATCACCTGTGTGGCTGCCTGCACGAACCGCGATCCGTCGGTACCTTCCGGAAGTGAGGGCACGCGTTCCGTGCGGGTCCTCACGGGAGGCCCTGGTCGTGGCGTTGATCGAGGGGGCGGCACAGCCGCCCACACGATGCACGAGGGGGCCGGCACCCGGCCCTCGTGGCCGCGCGCGCTGACGTAGCCAACGTCAGGGAGTGCGGACCCAGCCAGGGAGGTGCCCGGCCCAGCGAGTGCGGGCGTGGGGTGCAACACGCCCTCGAGGGAGATGCCGTCGTGACTGCGCAGCGTTCACCCCGCAAGGCCTCTGGCCGTTCTTCGACCGGTGCCTCTGGCCCGGAGAAAGCCTCGATCTCGCCCGAATCCGGGCAGTCCACTTACGTGCTCGACACGTCTGTGCTGCTCTCCGACCCGTGGGCGGTGACGCGGTTCGCCGAACACGCGGTCGTGCTGCCCCTGGTCGTCATCAGTGAACTGGAGGCGAAGCGCCACCACCCCGAGCTCGGCTGGTTCGCCCGCGAGTCGCTCAGGTTGCTCGACGACCTGCGGCTCAAGCACGGCCGGCTCGACGCGCCGATCCCGATCGGCGAAGAGGGCGGCACCCTGCAGGTGGAGCTCAACCACACCGATCCGTCGGTGCTGCCTGTGGGCTTCCGGACCGACTCCAACGACCACCGCATCCTCGCGTGCGCGCTCAACCTCGCGGTGGAACGGCCGTCGGTCACGCTGGTGACGAAGGACATCCCGCTGCGGGTCAAGGCGGGGGCCGTGGGTCTGGCCGCCGACGAGTACCGCGCGGGCGAGGTCACGCCGTCGGGCTGGACGGGCATGGCCGACGTGGACGCCCCTCAGGAACTGATCGACAGCCTCTTCTCGGGCGGCACCGTCGACCCGGTCGAGTACGGCGTGCCCGAGGTGGGTGAGCTCCCGTGCCACACCGGCCTGCGGCTGCTCGCGGGCAGCTCCAGCGCCCTGGGCCGCGTCACGGCGGACAAGCGTGTGCGGCTGGTGCGCGGCGACCGCGAGGCGTTCGGCCTGCACGGCCGCTCCGCCGAGCAGCGCGTGGCACTCGACCTGCTGCTCGACTCGGACGTCGGCATCGTCTCGCTCGGCGGACGCGCGGGCACCGGCAAGTCGGCGCTCGCGCTGTGCGCCGGCCTCGAGTCGGTGATGGAACGCCGCCAGCACCGCAAGGTCGTGGTGTTTCGCCCCGTTTACGCCGTCGGCGGCCAGGACCTCGGCTACCTGCCCGGGTCCGAGAGCGAGAAGATGCAGCCCTGGGCGCAGGCCGTGTTCGACACCCTCGGCGCGCTGGTCAGCCAGGACGTGCTCGACGAGGTCTTCGACCGCGGCATGCTCGAGGTGCTCCCGCTGACCCACATCCGCGGACGCTCGCTGCACGACTCCTTCGTGATCGTCGACGAGGCACAGTCACTGGAACGCAACGTGCTCCTCACGGTGCTCTCCCGCCTCGGCACCGCGTCACGCGTGGTCCTCACCCACGACGTCGCCCAGCGCGACAACCTCCGCGTCGGCCGCCACGACGGCGTCTCGGCGGTGATCGAGAAGCTGAAGGGGCATCCGTTGTTCGCGCACGTCACGCTGACGCGCTCGGAGCGGTCGCCGATTGCGGCGCTGGTCACGGAGATGCTGGAGGATCACGGCTGATCTGCTCGCGAGCCTGCCCGTCCCGATCTGGGGCGGGCAGGCTCCGGGCGGTGTCGGCCCATCGCTGGCGATTGCCCTGAGAACGGGCTTCCCGTGGCGCTGATTTCGGAAGTTGCGTGGCCGAGCACCCCGGCCGGGGTGGCGGTGACCCTCGGTCTCACCAGCCTGAAGGAAGCGGCCGCCCCTCCGCGAACCCCGCAGCCGACTGCACCCCGAGCAACGCGCGCTCGTGGAATTCCTCCATCGTGCGCGCGCCGGCGTAGGTGCAGGAGGAGCGGACGCCCGAGCAGATGGAGTCGAGCAGGTCCTCCACGCCGGGGCGGTTGGGGTCCAGGGCCATGCGCGACGTGGAGATGCCCTCTTCGAACAGCGCCTTGCGGGCGCGCTCGAAGACGTTGTCCGTGCGGGTGCGGGCGCCGACGGCGCGCTTGGACGCCATGCCGAAGGACTCCTTGTACGGGCGGCCCTGCTCGTCGTAGCGCAGGTCGCCCGGGGATTCGTGGGTGCCGGCGAACCAGGAGCCCACCATGGCGGCCGAGGCGCCCGCGGCGAGGGCCAGGGCGACGTCGCGCGGGTGGCGGACGCCGCCGTCGGCCCAGACGTGCTTGCCCAGCTCGCGCGCGGCGGCGGCGCACTCGGCGACGGCGGAGAACTGCGGCCGGCCGACGCCGGTCATCATGCGCGTGGTGCACATCGCGCCCGGGCCGACGCCGACCTTCACGACGTCCGCGCCCGCGTGGATGAGGTCGCGGGTGCCCTCGGCGGTGACGACGTTGCCCGCCACCACCGGCACGCTCGGCGAGATCGTGCGGACGGCCTTCAGCGCGGCGATCATCTTCTCCTGGTGCCCGTGGGCCGTGTCGACGACCAGCGTGTCGACGCCCGCGGCCAGCACGGCCTCGGCCTTCGCGGCCACGTCGCCGTTCACGCCGATCGCGGCGGCCACGCGCAGGTGGCCGCCGGCGTCGGTGGCGGGGGTGTAGACGCCCGCGCGCAGTGCGCCGACGCTGGTCAGCACGCCGGCGAGGCGGCCTTCGGCGTCGAGGCCGAGCGCGAGGCGCCCGCCGTGGGTGTGGAGCAGGTCGAAGACCTCGCGCGGCGGCGTGTCCAGCGGCACGGCGACGGTCGCGGGCTCCGCGATCTCGGCCAGGCGCGCGAAGCGGTCGACACCGGCGCACGCGGCTTCGTCGACAACGCCGACGGGGCGGCCTTCGCCGTCCACGATCACGACGGCGCCGTGGGCGCGCTTGTGGACCAGGTTGAGGGCGTCGGCCACGGCGTCACCGCCGGTGAGCACGAGCGGGGTGTCCCACACGGTGTGGCGGCTCTTCACCCACGTCACGATCTCGGCGACCGCCTCCGTGTCCACGTCCTGCGGCAGCACCACCAAGCCGCCGCGGCGGGCCACCGTCTCGGCCATCCGCCGTCCGGCGACGGCCGTCATGTTGGCCACCACCACGGGGATCGTCGCACCGGTGCCGTCCACAGTGGACAGGTCGACGTCGAAGCGGGACTCCACGTCCGAACGGTTCGGCAGCAGGAACACGTCGTCGTAGGTCAGGTCGTGAGCGGGCACGTGCCCGTCGAGAAAGCGCACGAGTCCCCAGACTACGTGCCTGACGCCGCAGACGCGAACCCGGCGTGACCCGTGGAACAATGCCGTTATGAACGGCCGTGACCGCGACGAATCGGGCCGAGCGCGCAACGCCCGCCCGCGCGACGGCCTCGGCCGGCCCCTGCCGTACGGCGCCGACGGCGTCGCCCGCCAGCCGGAAGGCGTGGTCCGTACCCCGGGCGAGACGCTCGCCGAAGCTCAGCTGCTCCTCGACGAGGGCCGTCCGTTCCACGCCCACGAGGTCTTCGAGGACGCGTGGAAGGCGACGGACAGCCCCGAACGCGAGCTCTGGCGCGGCCTGGCGCAGCTGGCCGTCGGCATGACCCACGCCCTGCGCGGCAACGGCACGGGCGCCGTCGCGTTGCTGGAGCGCGGTGCGGCGAACCTCGAGCCGTTCGCGGCCGCTCCGCCGCACGGGATCGACGTCCCCGGCTTGCAGGCGTGGGCTCGCGGGCTGGCCGGCGAGGCAAAGTCGCGCGCGCGGGCCGAACCGGTGGCACCGCGGCTGATCGGCTGATCCCTGTCGGTGCCGGCCGGCACACCGCTGCCGTGCTGACCGCTGTGGGTGCCGCGATCATCGTGGCCGTCGACGGCGGGCGTGACGCTGGGGGCTTTCGTGGAGCCGGTGAAGCTGCGCGCGGCCGACGCGCGCGGTTGCTGCAGGACCGCGCCGACCGTTGCGCGGGGTTGTTCCGGCCTGCTCGGGATGAGGGCGACTACATCGGGGCCGAGGCCTCGGCGTGCTTGCGTACGTGGGGGGCATCGGCCGGTGTCGCAGCGGAGCAGTGATCGTGCCGCGCGAGAATTGAAGCGGGCTCACCTCGGCAGGAGGAGCGGTGTTCCGGGCTCGATGACGCGCAGCGCGTGCTGGGGCACGGTCACCTCCACCTCGCCGTCGAACCCGTCCAGCCCGTCGAGGTCACGGTGCAACACGAGTGCGGTCAGGGGTGGTGTGGTGGCGAGCAGAACCCGGGCGAGCGGGAGCGTGCGGACGACCTCGACGACCTGGGTCCACACCCGCAGCGCGGGGGACGAGATCCGGTCCGGACCACCGATGAGGACTTCTTCCGGTCGATAGAACACCGTTCCCGGAGTCGCGGCGTCGCCGCGGACCGCCTGGTCGATCGGCAGGTTGCCGACGCGCAGGCCTTCGGGGCCGGGGGCCGCGGGGCCGAGTTCCGCCCAGCCGAGCAGGCGGGCGGTGACCGTGTCGGTGGGGTGGCGGGTGAGCTCGTCGGTGGGGCCGGTCTGGCGGAGGGTGCCGGCGTCGAGGATGGCCAGGTCGTCGGCGAGGCGGAGTGCTTCGTCGCGGTCGTGGGTGACGTGGATGGCGGGCACGGCCAGGTCCTGCAGTGTCGCCCGGAGCACTTCGCGCAGCTCTTCGCGGACGGGTTGGTCGAGTGCCGAGAGGGGTTCGTCCAGGAGCAGGGCGGCCGGTCGGGCGGCGAGGGCGCGGGCCAGTGCGACTCGTTGCCGCTCGCCGCCGCTGAGCGAGCGTGGCGCTCGGTGGGAGAGGTGCGTGATGCCGAACCGGTCGAGCAGCTCGTCGACTTCCGGGCTGCGCCGGCGGCCACGCAAGGCGGGTGCGAAGCCGACGTTGCCGCGAACTGACAGGTGCGGGAACAGGGCCGCGTCTTGGAACACCACGCCGATCCGGCGCTGGTCGGCGGGCCGGCCGGTGATGTCCTGACCGTCAAGGAGCACGCGGCCGCGTCCGGGGGTGCGGAATCCGGCGATGGTGTCGAGCAGCATGCTCTTGCCCGCGCCGGAGGGGCCGAGCACGACCAGGACGCGGCCCGGGGACACGGTGAGGTCCACGGGGCCGAGCCGGAATGATCCCGCCTCGGTGCGCAGGTCGGACACGATGAGCACGAGTCACCGCCGCGCGCGGGTGTTCCCCGCGACGAGCCAGCCCGAGGCGAGAGTGCGCAGCACGAGGAACGTGGCCAGGGCGACGAGCAGGAGCAGTACCGCGGCCGACGCGGATTCGGCGAGGCCCGAGGAGAGGAACAGGTTGTAGATCGTCACGGGGGCGGTGGCCGGGTAGTAGGCGAGGATGACGACGGCGCCGAACTCGCTGATCGAGCGGGCGTACACGAGCACCGCGCCGGTCAGGACTCCACGCCAGGCCAGCGGGAGGCTGACTCGCCGGAACGTCTGCCCGGCCGAGGCGCCCAGACTCCGCGCGGCGCGTTCCACGTTCGGGTCCAGTGCTTCGAACGCAACGCGTGCGCTGTTCACGGCGAATGGCGCGCTGACGAACAGCATCGCCACGATGATCCCGGCCTGCGTGCCGTAGAAGGACAAGCCGGTGGCCTGCAGCGGGGCGCCGAGCCAGCCCGTGCGGCCGAACACGAACAGCAGGGAGATCCCGGCGACGGTGTGCGGGACGGCCAGTGGCAGGTCCACGATCGCCTGTACGAGTGCGTGCCCGGGGAATCGCCGCGTCGCGAGCAGGTAGGCCAGCGGGACACCGAGCACCGTGGCGATCACCGCGGTGATCGCGGCGTCCTGGACGCTCAGCAACAGGGCGTCGCGGATCTCGTCGTTGGCCGCGGCGGCTCGGAGGCCGCCGGGCGAGGTGGCGGTGACCAGGCCGAGCACGGGCAGCAGGATGAACCCGAGCAGCAGCCCGCCGGCGACCCACAGCAGTGCCGGGAACAGCCCGTGCACCCGCCGGGGCACCACGCGTTCGGCCTTGTCGCTCATTCAGCCCCCGGACAGCTTGGCCGGAACTGTCTGCGGCTGCACCGACGCGGGCAGCTGCGCGCCGTTCGCGGTTCCCGCGACCGCCGGGTTGACCACGGTGAACCCGTTGTCACTCATGATCTTCTGCCCTGCCGGGGAGAGCACGAACTCGACGAACCGCAGCCCCGCGGCGGAGTTCGGTGCGTTGGTCGGCACGGTCAGCGCGTACACGATCGGCTTGCCCGTCCGCGGCCCGGACGACGTCGGCACGCTGACGGTCGCGTACGTCGCGGCCAGCGCGGGGTCGGAAAGGTCGATCTGTGCGGGCAGGTCCAGGAATTTCAGGTGGTGCTGCAAGGCGTCGGAGCGGTAGATCCCGAGGTAGTCGATCTGCCCCGAGGACACCGCGGGCAGCAGCTGCGTCTCGGTGCCGACCATGGTCTCCGGCGGAGAGTTCGCCAGCACCCCGGCCGACAGGTTCGGCTGGTGGTAGTAGGCCTGCGCCAGCGCGAGCATCTGCAACGTCTGGTAGCCGGACGGGTCGGTGTCCGGATTGGACCGGCCGACTTTCACCCCCGGCTGCGCGAGCACCTGGTACCAGTTGTCCGCGGTCAGGCCGGCAGCGCCTTTGCTCTGGTCGGTGTAGGCGAAGGTGATGCGGTTCGAGGCGAACCCGACGTACCAGTTCGCGAACTGCGTGCCACCGTTCGTGCCGTACATCTTCGACGGGATCAGCGAGTAGTCCGCCACGCCCAGCACGTCGACCGGGTTGTGCAGCTCGGTGATGCCCCGCACCACCTCGACACTCCCGGCGAACCGCGACTGCACCGTCACGCCCGGGTTCTGCGCCTTGAACGCCGCGATCATCGCCGCGAACGGCTTGGCCAACGTGCCCGCCCCGTTCACGATCAACGTGCCGGTGACCGGAGGAGCGGGCCCACTCGCCGGCGCCGCCGGCGACGACCCACACGCGGTCACCACCGCCGCCACCGCACCGATTGCCAGCACTCTGAGCCCGAAGCCCCGTCGCACCGTGCTACCTCCTGCCTCGTCGCAGAGTAAGCAAGGCTAGCGACCGTGAGGTATGGACGACAGCACCGAACAGCTCACGCGCCACAATCAGGACACTCGCGACGGCCTCGCTCGGCGGCCATCCCACCAGGCGCCTGGTGGACTGCCTCTGCCGCAAGCTGTCGCGGTCGCGCGACGACAGGAAGGGCAGCAGTGAGCTGGTCGACGGAGGTGCTCGCGTTCCTCGCGGGCCTGATCATCTCGACGGTGACCACTCCCGCCGGCGTGTCCGGTGCGGTATTCCTCCTTCCCGTGCAGGTCAGCATCCTCGGCGTCCCCAACCCGGCCGTCACCCCGACGAACCTGCTGTTCAACGTCGTCGCCGGCCCCGGAGCCCTCGTCCGGCACCGCCGGAGCGTGCACCTTCGCGGCAGGCTGACGCGTCTGCTGCTCGCCGGCACCGTGCCCGGGGTTGTGATCGGAGCTGTCATCCGCGTGTTCGCGGTGCCTGGCCCGCAGGTGTTCCGCCTCCTGGCCGCGGCCTTCCTCCTGCCCCTCGGCCTGTGGATCTGCGTCCGCACGCTGCACCCTCGCCCGCAGCGCTCCGACACACCACCGTCGCCGCGCGCGACCGTCGCTCTGGCGCTCGTGGTCGGCATCGTGGGCGGGATCTACGGCATCGGCGGCGGCTCGCTGCTCAGCCCGATCCTGGTCAGCCGCGGAGTCCCCGTCACCACCGCCGCCCCGGCCGCACTGGCATCGACCTTCGTCACCTCGCTCGTCGGCGCCGCCTCGTTCGCCGTGCTCGCGATGACCTCGACCGGCGACATCGCACCCGACTGGCTCGTCGGCCTCGCCTGCGGGCTCGGCGGGTTGCTCGGCGGCTACCTCGGCACCCGCCTGCAGCCCCGGTTACCCGAAACCGGGCTCCGCCTCCTGCTCGGCATCCTCGCCATGAGCATCGGCGCGCTCTACCTCATCGAAGCCACGCTCGCCTGATCCGACGGGCGAGAGTGCGCAGCTGATCAGGCGTTCGGCGTTTCGACCACAACGGTGGTCGCTTTGATCACCGCGACGGCCGGCGACCCGGGTTCGAGGCCGAGTTCCCTGACCGCGTCCGTGCTCATCAGGGAGACCACGCGGTCGCGGCCGCATTGGATCTCGACCTGGTCGGCGACGATCGACGTGACCAGCCCGACCATGCGGTTACGCGCCGAGCTCCCCACCGAGGTCGGGTCAGGCGCGGACTCGCCCTGGAGGCGAGCGAACTCGGCGAGTTCCGCACCGTCGATCACGGACCGGTTGACCTTGTCCTTGGTCGCGGCGAGCGTTCCGGCGTCGATGTGGCGCCGGACGGTGTCATCGCTGACGCCGAGCAGCCTCGCTGCCTCGGAGATCCGGTACTGCGACACCTCGGCAGCATAAACGGGCGGACGACCACGACACGGAATTTCCGAAGCGATAGAGAGCCACCTCGCCGCCCGAAACGGGGTGCGTTCACGAGCCCGGCGGCACACGTCCTGAGGTCACCAGGGCACGGGGCCGTCCTCGTTGAGGAACGTCCCGGTCGGCGCCCCGGCGCCCTGCGCGACCAGCTCGAGGACCACGCGCGCGCCCTGTTCGGCGGTGCGGGGGCCGGTGTGGCCGTTGAGATCGGAGGCGATGAAGCCGGGGGTGACGGCGTTGACGCGCAAGTGCGTGTACGCGGGGTCGGCGCGGAAGGTGGTCGCGTAGCGGATGGTGAGCATGACGAGCGCGGTCTTCGACGACGAGTAGGCGATGGTGTCCGTCGCGGCCGCGAACTGCGAGCCCTCGGCGGTGGTGAGGGCCAGCGACGCGGAGGTGCTGGCGACGTTGATCACGTGCGGAGCTTGCGCGGCTCGCAGGAGGCCCAGCATCCGGTGCGTGACGGCGGCGACGCTGAAGAGGTTCGTTTCGTACGCGCGGCGAAGGTGGTCCGCGGTCAGCTCGGCGGGCTCGACGGAGAAGCGGGCACCGGCGTTGTTGACGAGGACGTCGAGCTTGCCGTGGTGGGTTTCGAGGTGGCGGGCGACGTCGTCGATGTCCGCTGTGGACGTCACGTCGAGCCGGACCGGTGTCACGGCCAGGCCTTCGGCGCGGAGTTCGGCGGCGGTCTTCTCGCCGAGGGCGAGGTCGCGGCTGCCGAGCAGGACGGTGGCGCCCCGGCGGGCCAGACCGCGGGCGATTTCGCGGCCCAGACCCTTGTTGGCGCCGCTCACGAGGGCTGTGATCATGGCCCCAGCGTCGTCGCAAGGGCCGACGGTCACCAGGCCGCGACAGGGCCACCCGCGGTTAACCTGGGGAGATGAACGCCATCGGCGAGTTCCTGCGCGCCCGGCGGGCGCTGGTCAGCCCCGCCGACGTCGGCCTGCCCGACGACGGCTCGAGGCGCGTGCCGGGCCTACGGCGCGAGGAGCTGGCCGCGGTGGCGGGCGTGAGCGTGGACTACTACGTGCGCCTCGAGCAGGGCCGCGACCGGCACCCGTCGCCCCAGGTGCTCGACGCGCTGGCCCGCGCGCTCCGCCTGGGCGACGACGGCGCCGCCCACCTGCACCGGCTCGCTTCGCCACCCCGGGTCACCGGCGGGGAGCTGCCCGCGGGCGTGCGCGAGCTGGTCGAGCTCGGTGGCGCCCCGGCGCTCGCGTGGGGGCGGCGGATGGACGTGCTCGCCGCCAGCCCGCTCGCCGTCGCACTGGCGCCGATGTACCGCCCGGGCACGAATCTCGCCCGCGCGTTTTTCCTCGACCCCTTGGTGCGTTCGCTGCATCCGGATTGGGCCACGATGGCCCTCAACGTGACCGCGATGCTCCGCGCCCGGACGGCGTTGCGCGTTCCGGCGCTGGACACCCTCGTTGCCGAGCTGCTGGCCGCCAGCCCGGACTTCGCTCGGCTGTGGCCCCGCCACGACGTGCGCACGAACGCCGCGCCGCGCAAGGTTTTCCGCCACCCGGTGGTGGGCGAGTTGTCGTTGGGGCGTCAGGTGCTGACGGTGCCGGGCGGGGAGTGGGATGTGCTGATCTACCACGCCGAACCGGGCAGCCCTTCTGCCCACGCGTTGGCCCGGCTGGCTTAGCTTTCGGCCGGTGGCCGTGAATTGTCGCTGGGCTGCGAGTGGCCAGGCGGGGTGCCGACTGCCACGCCGAGCAGGGCGGTCCGTTCGGCCCGGCGCGCTCGCGGTCGGCATGGCTTCCGGGTGGCCTGCCGTGCGGTGGTCGGCGAGCTGTCGTTGAGGCGCCAGGTGCCCAGCGCGCCGGGGTTGCGCGCGCGGTTCAGCTTGCCGGCCAGTCCTTCGACGCCGACTTCTCCTCGCCGATCGTCGTGCCCTCGCCGTGGCCGGTGCGGACGGAAGTGGCGTCCGGGAGGGAGAAAAGGCGTTCGCGAATGGACTTGACGATGGTGGGGTAGTCCGAATAGGACCGTCCGGTGGCGCCGGGGCCGCCGTGGAACAGGGTGTCGCCTGTGAACAGGACGGAGAGGTCCGGGGCGTGCAGGCAGACGGCGCCGGGGGCGTGACCCGGGGTGTGGATCACCTTGAGGTCGGTGCCGGCGACGGTGATGGTCTGACCGTCGGCAAGGTCGCCGTCCGGGGCGCGGTCCGGGTGCGTCAGGTTCCAGACGACGCGGTCGGCCGGGTGCAGCAGGATCGGCGCGCCGGTGCGCTCGGCGAGGGCGGGCGCGGCGTTGACGTGGTCGTTGTGGGCATGGGTGCACACGATGGCGCGCAGCGCGCGGTCCCCGACCACGTCGGCGATCGCGTCGGCGTCGTGCGCCGCGTCGATCACGATCACCTCCGAGTCGTCGCCGACGATCCACACGTTGTTGTCCACGTCCCAGCTGCCGCCGTCGAGCTCGAACACGCCTGACGTGACCAGGTTCTGCACTATCGCCGTCATGGTCTGCAGACCCTAGTGCCCACGCGCCCGTCCAGCAGACATACCGCCGGTATCTACTTCCGAGTAGACTTACTAGCGGTAAGTTATCCGCGAAGACGGGAGCGCCCATGACCGCCGCTCGGGATCTGCTGGCCGAACCCCTCAAGCTGCGCTGCGGCGCTGTGCTGCCGCACCGCCTGGGGAAGTCGGCGCTGAGTGAGCAGCTCGGCGACCGCCGCAACGCCCCGACGCGTGAACTCGCCGAGCTGTATCGCGCGTGGGCGCACGGCGGGGCGGGACTGCTCGTGACCGGCAACGTGATGGTCGACCCCGCAGCCCTCGGCGAACCCCGCAACGTCGCCCTGCCCGCCGTCCCCGATCCCGCCGCGTACGAGCCGTGGGCGCGCAGCGTGGCCGGCACCGACGCGCAGCTGTGGGTGCAGCTTAACCACCCCGGCCGGCAGAGCCCGCGATTCCTTTCACGCCAACCGGTTGCGCCGTCTGCGGTGCCGTTCGGCGACCGCGGCGTCCGGACCGCGTTCGCGGCACCGCGGGCGCTGACCGGCGACGAGATCGAGTCGATCGTGGACCGCTTCGCGTTGGCAGCGCGAACGTTCGTCGACGCCGGGTTCACCGGCGTGCAGCTGCACGGCGCCCACGGTTACCTGATCTCGCAGTTCCTCTCGCCGCTCACGAACCTTCGCGACGACGAGTGGGGCCGCGACCGCAGCCGCTTCCTGCTGGAGCTCGTGCGCCGCGTGCGCGCGGCGGTCGGCGACGGCGTGCCCGTGTCGGTGAAACTCAACAGTGCCGACTTCCAGCGCGGCGGCTTCGACGAGGACGAGTCGCTGCGTGTGGTCCGCGCGCTGAGCGACGCGGGCATCGACCTGCTCGAGATTTCGGGCGGTACCTACGAAAAAGCCGTGATGATGGGCTCCGGACGCGAGAGCACCACGCGGCGCGAGGCGTACTTCCTCGACTATGCGGCGAAAGCGCGGCAGGTCAGCGACGTCGCGCTGATGGTCACCGGCGGCTTCACCACGGCCGCCGGGATGGCCGAAGCGTTGCGGTCAGGGGCCTTGGACGTGATCGGGCTGGGCCGGCCGCTGACCGTCGACCCGGATCTGCCGGCGCGGTTGCTCGCCGGCGACGACGTGCGCGCGGAACGGCTGTGCCCGCACATCGGGATCCGCCTGGCCGACAGTCTGCTCGAAGTCCAGTGGCACACGCAGCAGCTGCACCGCTTGGCCGCGGGCAAACCGGCGGATCGCAGCCGCGGCGCGTGGCGCGCGCTGGTGCACACAGGGATCAACGATCCGCTGAACGCGTTTCGGCGGGTGCGTGCGTGAGCCAGCCGTCGAGGACCTTCGCGACGCTCGCCAGCGCGACGAACAGCACGGCGATGAGCACGCAGTTCACGGCCACACGGCCGTAACCGAGCTCGGCGGCGTTGACGAACGGGTACGGGTAGAAGCCGCCCTGCGCGCCACGGATCAGCGTGAACGCGAGCCACGCCAGGGGCCAGCATGCTGACCAGGCGACCGTGCGCCATCGTAGGATGCGCGGCGAAGCGACCAGGAACCCGAGCACGGCGATGATCGGCGCCACGGTGTGCAGCATGACGTCGGCGAACAGGGCCGCGCCGCTCAGATCGAGCAGCCCTGACAGCGCGACGTGGTAGACGACGCCGGTCACCGCGATGCCGACCAGCGCGTCGAGCCACAGCACGCGTACCAGCCCGTCGGCCCGCGCGCCCGCCACGAACGCGACGGAAGCCAGCAGCACCAGCACGTTCGACTCGATGGTGAAGTACGCGAACATGTTGGCGACGCGCGCGCCCGCCGACGCGTAGCGGCCCGGCGTTCCGGCGCTCACTAAGCCCTGCGTGACGAGGCCGATCAGCACGACGAGGGCCGTCACCCCGAACCAGATCCGGGTCAGTCGCGTCGGTGGCATGCGGTGAGATTACGGTTCCGGCCTGCTCGGACCCAGCCGAAACGGCCCGGTGTCACCCCGTCGGGGTGCTCAGGCGGGAGGCTCGCGCAGGCGTTGCGTGACCGTGCGGAGGGTGTGCAGCTCCGCGGCGGACAGCCGGGAGGTCACGAGCCGGCGGACGCCGTCGAAGTGGGTGTCCATCGCCGTGGCGAGCAGCGCCTCGCCGGTCTCGGTCAGCTGCGCGTCGACGGCTTGCTGACCGGGCTGCGACACGCGGGCCACGAGCCCGCGGCTGCGGAGCCGGGTGATCAGCTTGGTCACCCCGCCGCGGCTGACCAGCAGTTTCTCCGCGAGGTCCTTCATGCGGCACCGGCCGCCGGGCTGGAGCCACAGCTGGTAGAGCGTGTCGAACTCGGCGACCGACAGGTCGTGGTCCGCGCGCAGTTCGGCGTCGAGTACGCCGAGCACGCGTGCTTCCAGTTCGAGCAGTCCGCGCCAGGCGAGCAGCTCGTCCTCCGAAAGGTGGGGCACCGGGCGTTCCCCGTGCGTCGCGGTCACGTCCTCACCGTAACCGAGCGTGCGCGCGTTGGGCCGGCAGGGTCCTTTGCGGAAATCTTGTTGACGTGGAAACAAGATTGCGCGTACTGTCATTCTCACATCGCCGGGAACAGTGAGAGGAATCGTCATGGGGATTCGGACGACCGGGTGTCACCACATGGCTTTCGTGACCAACAACATGGAAGAAACCGTGAAGTTCTACAATGGGGTGCTGGGGTTTCCCATTGTCGTGACGCTGCAATTGCCGGACCCGGACCCGTTCCCCGGTGCGGTGCCGGGGAACCTTGCCGGCAGCAGGCATTACTTCTTCCGCATCAGCGAGCAGGACACGATCGCGTTCTTCGAGTTCAAGGACGTCGAGATCGCCGCGGACAACTCGTTGCTCGGAGCGGGAAACCACCTCGCGATCACGGTGCCTTCCGAGGGTGAACTGCAGCACGCGAAATCGGTGCTGGAGGAGAACGGGATCAAGGTCAACAGCGAACTCGACCACGGGTTCTGCCACTCGATCTACTTCGAGGACCCGGTGAACAAGATCGCCCTGGAGTTCGCCACGTGGCAGCACCCGTGCGACGTCGCGCAGCCCTTCCTGCAGGACCCCGAGCCGGTGCCGGCTGCGCTGGCCGCGATCGGCTCGGACGTTTACGGACACCACCTGCTGCAGTACACGCCGGATGGCCACGGTGGCGCGGACCGCTGAACCCGTCCGCCGGTCCCAGGACGCCGCGCCCGAGCAGAACCTGGTGTGGGGCAGCGGATCCCTGGGAGAACTCCCGGAGGTCGCCAACGCCCTGGGTTGCCGCCGCGTGCTGGCGGTGGCTTCCCGGTCGGCGGACCCGGTCGTCGCCCGGCTGCCGGGTCTGCTCGGCGGGCGCTACCTCGGCCGGTGGTCGGACGTGCCCGCGCACGTGCCGGCCCACCAGGCCAACCTCGCCGTCGGCTCGGCTCAGGAAACGCACGCCGACGCGGTCCTGGCCATCGGCGGCGGCTCGGCGATCGGGCTGGGCAAGATCGTTTCGCTCGCGCTGCGGCTGCCGCTGATCGCGGTCCCGACCACCTTCTCCGGCGCGGAACGCACATCGCGCTACTTCGTCACCACCGACCGCGGCAAGGAAACGGGCACGTCCGGCCGCGCACTGCCCCGCGCGGTGCTCTACGACCCCGACCTCGTCGGGGGGCTGCCCCGCGAGGTGGTGGCGAGCAGCGGCATCACCGCCGTCGCGCACTGCCTGGAGGTGCTGTGCCATCCAGCGAGCGAGGAAGCGCTGGCGTCGGCTCGCGAAGGCCTGCTTCTGCTGTGGAGCAGCCTCGCCCCGCTCGCGGCCGGGGATCTCGCGACGTGCCAAGACGCGTTGGCCGGCGCCGCCCTGGCGGGCCACGCACTGCACGAACTGGGCCGGCCCGGTGTGGTGCACCAGGTGTGCGACCTGGTGTCCACGCGGCGTGGGCTCGAGTACGGCCGTTCGCACGCGCTGTTTCTTCCGCTCGTGCTGCGGGCGCACGGCGAGGCCGCCGCCGGGGCGCGCGCGGCGCTGGCGGAGCTGCGACCCGGAGTGCCGGCCGAGCAGGCGGTGGCCGAGTTCGCGGTGACGATGGGGCTGACCGCGGAGGTCGACCCAGGGCGGATTGCGGGCGCGGTTGGCCTTGGCGTAGCGGAGCTTCGGGTGTTGCTGGCGGAGTTGTCCGTGGTGGCGGCGGCGGATCGACCGGAGGCGGAGGTTTTCGAGCGGCTGGTTGCGGGCTGTTGACTTGCCTCGGCGGCAAGCGCGGGCCGCGCCGTTCGTTGAGTGGTTCAGCGAATAGCCGCCGCCGGGGCCGCCGGCACGAAGACGGAGGAGCCGGCGGCCCCGGCCGCTCGTGATGTGAAGGCCGACAAGACGCGAGGTGCCGGCGCCCTCGGCCTCGCTGTGAGCGGCGGCCATTGTTTGGCGAGTGGCTGTAGCGGAGGGCGGGGCGGCGTCTGAGGTGCTTGAGCAGTTGGTTGCGACGTGCTGGCTTGTCTCGGTGGCGCAGCTTGGGCTGCGGCGTTCGGTGGTTGGTTTGGTGGCGGTTGTTGTTGGGCGAGTGGCTGTAGCCGCGGGCGGGCTGCGTCTGAGGTGCTTGAGCGGCCGGTCGCGACGTGCCGGCTTGTCTCGGTGGCGCAGCGCGGGCTGCGTCGTTCGGTGAGTGGTTCGGCAGCGGTCGTGCTCGGCGCGTTGGCGGCCGTAGCCGGGGGCCGGGCTGTGGTGGAGGTGCTTCAGCGTCGCGTAGCGGGCTGTTGATTTGCCGGGGCGACAAGCACGACGAAGGGCGCGGCCCGTAGGTCGCGCCCTGCGCAGTAGTTGTTCACCAGCCGCGTCAGCGAAGCGCCTTCACCAAGGCGGGGACGAAGACCGACGCGTCGACCGTGCCCCAGCCGCTGGCGATGTCGAAGCCCGGGGCCGCGGTGAAGCCCTCGACGCCGTCCTGGCTGTTGTCGCCGGTGGTGACGTCGACGATGCCGGCTTTGGCGCCCTTCGGGCCGAGCTTTTCGTAGAGGGCGGGGTTGATCTGGCCGAGCTTGCCGTGGTTGGCCTGGACCGCCAGGGCGAGCACGCCGGCGAACAGCGGTGCCGACTGCGAAGTGCCCTGCACGCCTTCCATGCTGATGTCCGGGAACGAGCGCATCTTGCTGCCGGTGATCTTCTTGACGCTGTCCTGCCACGACGGGCGCGCGTAGGCCTTCGACAGGCCCGCGCCTTCGCCGAAGCCGTTGTCGGCCACGTTCACCAGGTCGTCCGGCTTCGTGCGGGTGCCGGTGGAGTCGAGGTGCAGCTGCGTGCCGCCGAGGGTGGTCACGCGCGGGTCGCTGGCCGGCCAGCTCGCGACGCGGTACGGGTAGTTGCCCGGGCCCTGCAGGAAGCCGCCGGTCGGGCCGTCGTCACCCGAGGACGCGACCATCGTGATGCCCGCCTTGCTCGCACGTTCCAGCGCCGGGTCGAGCGTCTTGATGGACTGGAACGACGGGAAGTTCTCCTCCGTGGTGCCGAAGCTCATCGAGATCACGTCGGTGAGCTTGTGCTTCGTGAGGTAGTCGACGGCGTTCATCATCTCGGGCAGCCCGGTGAAGCCCTGCGTCTCGGCAACCGGCGTCGCGGCGACGATGATCTTCGCGTTGGGCGCCATCGCGTGCATCATCGTGACGTCGAGGTCGGTCTCGCCGCACCAGGACTCGCAGGTCGCCGTGTCGACGCCCGGGTCGGTGCACGCCGGGACCGAGCCCGACGGCTGGAGCACCTCGACGTTGGCCGGCGGCAACCCGTGGCGCTGGGAGTACTCGTCGAGCACCTGCTTCACCTGGTCGTCGCCGAACGACACCAGCGTGGTGACGGTGGCGCCCGCTCCCGTGATGCCCTGGTTCCACAGCTTCGTGGCGTTGTACGCGACGCTTTCCCTGGGCAGCGCGGACATCGCGGCGTCGAGCTTCGCGACGCGGTCGGCCACCGTGCGCGCGCCGATGAACGACTTCGCCGCCGCCGAGAAATGGTGCAACGCGGGAGCCGGCGCGTTCGTGGCCGCGCCGGCCGGAGCCGCCACGGCCGTGACGGCCAGCGCGACACCCGCGAGCAGGGTCATCGGCCGGACGGCGGACCGAACCCGAAAAGTCATGTCGTCTCCCCAGTGGTGAGCGGTGCGGTACAGCCCACTCTCATGCATCACCGGAGGGCACAACATCGACTTTCGTCTGGCCTTTCGGCCTCGGCCGGGCGAATTGGCCGCTGGTGTCCGGATGTCACTCCGTCCGATCACCCCGCTCGATCACCCCGCAGCAGACCGCGCACGGTGTCGATCGTGTCGGCGTCGGCCGCTTCCTTGTCCGGCCGGTACCGCACCACGCGCGCGAACCGCAGCGCCAGCCCGCCGGGATACCGCGTGCTGATCTGCGCACCGTCGAGCTCGATCTCCACGACCACCTCGGGCCGCACGTACACGGTGTAGCTGTCGCGGTGGGTCTCGATCTCCTGGAACCGCTTCGTCTGCCACACGAGCAGCTCGTCGGTCATGCCCTTGAACGTCTTGCCCACCATGATCGGCGGCCCGCCGTCCGGGTCGCGCGCGCCGAGGTGCAGGTTGGACAGCGTGCCCGTGCGCCGCCCGTGCCCCCACTCCACCGCGAGCACGACCAGGTCGATGGTGTGCACCGGCTTCACCTTCAGCCACGCCCGGCCCCGGCGCCCCGCCGCGTACGGCGACGCCAGGTCCTTCACCATCACGCCCTCGTGGCCACCCGCCATCGCCGCGTCGAGCACCGCCGCCGCGTCGGCCGGCTCCACCTCGCCGGGGATCACGTGCTCGCCCGCGACCTTCCGCAACGCCGCGTTGCGTTCCGACAGCGGCGCGTCGAGCAGGTCCACACCGTCGAGGTGCAGGCAGTCGAAGAAGTACGGCCGGAGCAGCAGCGCCCGCACCTGTTCCTCCCGCGTGCTGCCGAAGCGGCTCATCGTCTCCTGGAACGGCCTCGGCCGGCCGTCGTCGGTGAGCGCGAGCGTCTCGCCGTCGAGCACCACCGACTCGCATGGCAGCGCCCGCACGAGGTCCACCAGCTCGGAGACGCTGGACGTGATCTCCCGCAACGTGCGCGTGTAGACGTGTACTTCCTCGCCGACCCGGTGCACCTGGATGCGCGCACCGTCCATTTTGTACTCGACGATCGCGTGCTCGTGTTCCGCCACCGCCTCGTCGAGCGATTCCGCGGGCGACGCGAGCATCGGCTTGATCGGGCGCCCCAGCGTGAGCCGGAACTCGGCCAGCCGCGCCGCACCGCCCGTCATCGCCGCATAGCCCGTGACGGAAAGCTTGCCGGACAACATGAACGCCCGCCGCACGTCCGCGGCTTCGACCTCGGCCGCCGCCGCGACGGCGTCGACCATCACGCCCTCCAGCGCCCCCTGCCGCAGCTCTCCGGTGACCAGCCGGAAGAGAAACTCCTGCTCGCCTCGAGTGAGCCGCGTGAACAACGCCGTGAGCACCTTCGCGCGCCGCTTCACCGACCCCGCCCCCGAAGCCGCCGCGACCTCCGTGAGCGCCTCGTCGACCTCCCGCACCTCGACGCTCGGCTCCGGGGCCGGCTCGACGGCCAGCTCCGCGAGTGTGCGCCACCCCGCGCCCAGCCGGTCCTGCGCCGTCTGCCCCGTGAGGTACGCGATCACCGCCGGCAGCTCGGTCGTCTCGGCGGCGCGCAGCACCGCGGCGAGGGTGGCGATCTTCGCCTTCCTCGACCGGGTGGCCGCCAGCTCGGCGGACGCGGTGACGATCTGGGTGAGCAGCACCCGACCATCATGACCCGAGGCACCGACAGTTTCCCGGTGGAATGGTCCTGAACTGGGAAAACACCCTCAGGTGGGGTACGGCTCGGCCTCGCGCGCCGTCCTCAGCGCGCCCGCCCACCAGGCCAGTTGGTCGAGCATCGTCTTCGCGTACGCAGGGGCCTGCGGGTCGAGCGGCCGGCTGGCCTCCCATGCGGTGAAGTAGTTCGGGAAAGTGAGGCCGTCGCGAATCGTCACCGCGTGCAGCTCGGTCAGCACGTTCTCCAGGTGGAGCACGGCGTGCCGCCCGCCGGCCGCGCCGCCGTAGCTCACGAATGCGACGGGCTTGGCCGTCCACTGCGAGAAGTGCCAGTCGATGGCCGCCTTGAGCGACGCCGGGTAGCTGTGGTTGTACTCCGGGGTGACCACGATGAACGCGGCCGCGCTCTCCAGTGCCGCCGTCAGCGTCGCCATCCCGGCGGGGCGCGGGTAGCTGCCGCCGGCGTACTTGGGGGATGCCTCGGGCAGCGACAGCGGGATCTCGACGTCCACCAGGTCGACGACCTCGACCTCGAACCCGCCGTGTTCCCGGGCCTGCTCGGCCACCCATGAGGTGACGGTGGGGCCGAACCGGCCGTCGCGGACGCTGCCGACGATGATCACGAGTTTGTTCGCCATGGTCACCACCGTGGGGTTCAGCCGCGCCCGCAACCAGACCGCGCTCAGGCTGGCCCCCTTACGGCCACGCTGAGCACGCCGGAATCGGCTTATGCTCGGTGACATGGGGACACCGCTGGGGGACTTTATCCGGGCCAAGCGCGACAGCACCCAGCCGGACACGCTGGGCCTGCCCTCGCACGGCCGTCGCCGCTCGCCCGGCCTGCGGCGGTCCGACCTCGCAGCGCGGGCCGGCGTCAGCGTCGAATACCTCACGCGAATCGAGCAGGGCCGCGACCGCAACCCCTCCGTATCGGTTGTGAACGCCCTCGCCGACGCGCTCAGCCTGGCCGCCGTCGAACGCACCCACCTGCGCTACCTCACGAAGATCACCGGCGGGGAGTGCACGGCCCACGTCCGGCCCGAACCCGTGCGGCGGGACGTGCGTGCCCCGGTCCTCCAAACGCTCCGGCTGCTCGAACCCGGCATCGCCGCGGTGACCAACCGGCTGGGCGACGTCCTCGCCCACACCAGCGGCTTCGCCGCGGTGACGAGCGGAACGGGGCTGCTCGACGCCGAGGCCCCGAACCTCACCCGCTACGTCTTCACCGACCCCCGTGCCCGCGCGTTCTTCGCCGACTGGGCCGAGGTCGCGGACGAGCGGGCGTTCGACCTGTGGCTGGGCCCCGCGGTCGAGAACTCGGAGTGGCTCACGGTGGAACTCGCGCCCGTCGCCGGTCCGGAGTTCACCAGCCGGCTGAACTCGACCGTCGTGCCACCACGTGGAGTTCTGCGGCTGAACCACCCGGGCGGACGTTCGTTGCGGCTGAACAGGGAGACGCTGGAACTCGCGGAGGACGCGCAGCAGCTGGTCGTCTTCCTGCCGGACGACGAAGAAACGGCTCGGGCGGTCGCGGAACTCCGCCTCCGGCCACCGGAGCGGCTCCGGGTCATCTCCTGAAACATTCGGGCGCCCGCCGGCGTGCGCCGACTCGACCAGGGTCGCGGCTTGCCCGACGGACCAGGGCGTGCCAATCGCCGGCGGGTGACCCGGTCTGGCCCGCCCCGCGTACGAGGTTTTCCTTCGCTCGTGCCGATCACGAAGGGCTGTCACTTCGAACTGTAGGAATGCTTGCCGGTCCCGGCCAGGCTGCCTCCTTCGACGATCAGGTACTCGTCGCGGATCGGGTGGCCCGCGAAGTAGCACTCGAGGATTTCTCGCGTCCCGGCGGCATACCTGGCCTGCGCCGACAGCGAGGTGCCGGACGTGTGCGGGGTCATGCCGTGGTGCGGCATCGTCCGCCACCGGTGGACCTGTGGCGCGGGCTGCGGGAACCACACGTCGCCGGCATACCCGGCCAGCTGACCGGATTCCAGGGCCCGCACGACCGCGTCCCGGTCGCAGATCTTTCCCCGCGCCGTGTTGACCAGGTAGGCGCCCCGCTTGATCTGGCCGCTCCTCCGGGAGCGGTGCCGGTCGGTGTAGTGCACTCGGACGTCGAACGGCTTCAGCCGCCGCAGCACCGCGGTCCCGATCCGACCCGCGGCGACAGTGCCGACGTCCATTGCCTCGAGGTCGTAGGAGCGGGCGACGCAGTCGGCGATGTTCCCGCCGCCGTCGAGCACCCGCTGGTGCGCCGGAAGGTAGTTGCGCACCAGGGAAAGGATCATCATCACGACGTGTTCGGACACGCTGACGCTGTTGGAGTAGGTGACCTCCGCGACCGTGATCCCGGTCGATCGCGGCGGCGAGGTCGACGTGGTCCGAGCCGATCCCCGCCGTGATCGCGAGCTTCAGCTTCGGCGCATTCGCGGTGCGGACAGGTACGCCGGCCAGAGGTTCCCTTCAGCCCAGCCGAGTGACCGGACAGGTCACGGGGTTTCGGTTTGCCGCTGGGGGTTGCTGGAGGCCGCCATGGCGTGTTCGCGGTGCGCGCGCCGCAGGTGTTCCTCAGGGGTGACGACCTCCGCGGGCGGCACCCACTCGAAGTACTTCGACGTGCCCTTCAGCAGCACGAACGTCAGCGTCCCGAAGACGAACGGCAGGGTGAGCGCGGGCAGGCCCCACGGCACGAAGATCGACCCGATGCCGCCGAAGAGCAAGGCGGTGAAGATCGCACACAGCACACCGAGTATTGCCGAGCGCCAGGTCAGCACGTAGAACACACCGGCAATCGCCAGCGCGGCGTCGAACGAGTTGAAGCCCCACAGGCCGTTGTAGATCAGCACGCCGTCGGCACCGAGGGCCATGCCGGTCAGCATCCCGACCGCCGAGCCCACCAGCGCGAAGATCGCCGCGATCCGCGAGCAGAACGCGATCCCGACGATGATCAGGACCCCGGCCAAAATGCTGTTGCAGAAGAACAGCTGGCCGATGCCGCGGAAGATGGCGTTGATCACGGCCACAACGTCGGTGTTGCCGACCGCGTCGGCGCTCGCCCGCAGTGACGTCCGCACAGCGGGCCCGTTTACCTCGGGCGCCGCCGGGGTGATCGCCTCGCCGAGCCGCCCACGCGTGATGTGCAGTGCAGTGATCAGGAACAGCAGCGTGATGATGTTGAAGGCCAGTGTGAAGGGGGGCACGCCCCACGCGCCGCCGAACGCCGCTGCGAGCGCGGCCATCAGGATCGACGACGCCGCGCTCAGCACGATGATCCACACGATGACAATCGCGTCCCATTCGGGTGCGAGGAACAGCGCGAGCCCGAGGCCGACGAGCACACCGTTGAACCCGTAGAGACCCGCGTGGATCGCGTCTCTGTCGAACCCCAGTGCCAGTGCGGCGAGGGTCGAGGCCAATACCCCCACTGTGGCGCCGAATCCGAGCCACGGCTCCTGGAGCCACGTGGCCAGCAGGATGAACGCGCCCGTGATCGGGCTGTTCATGAACACCACCTGCCCGATCCCGCGCAGGCAGTACTCGACGAACCCGACTACGGGCACCTTCAGCGCCCGTTCGTCGACCTCGGGCATGGTGCCGTTGATCCATCGCCACGGCCCGTGGTGGCCGCGTTCAGGTGGTGCTGTGGTCATGACCGCCTCCTCCGGCGGGTGGAGTGCTTTCTCGACGTGCCGGACCGGGCGGGAGACAGGCCGCCTCCCGCCCGGTCACCGAGCCGGTGCGGGCGTCAGAAACTCGCCGTCGGCACGCTCATTCCCTGTTCGACCTGCGCCGGGCCGGAGGCCGAAGGACGCACGTCGATGTCGAAGATCGCAGTGGGCAGATACACGGTGGAGCACGAGTTCGGGATGTCGACCACGCCCGAGAGCCTGCCCTCGATCGGCGCGGAGCCAAGGATCATGTACGCCTGGATCGCGCTGTAGCCGAACTTCTGCAGGTAGTCGATGGCGTGCAGGCAGGCCCGCTGGTACGACAGGTGCGAGTCGAGGTAGTGCTGGGTTCCGTCGAGCGTGACCGAGGTGCCGGAGAATGCGAGCCACTGGCTGTACAGCGGTTCCACGTTGCCCGGCATGAAGATCGCGTTCTCGGAGACGCCGTAGGTCTCCATCCCGCCCTTGATCAGGTCGACGTGCAGGTCCATGAACCCGCCCATCTCGATGGCGCCGCAGAACGTGATTTCGCCGTCGCCCTGCGAGAAGTGCAGGTCGCCCATCGAGAGTTTCGCGCCGTCGACGAAGACCGGGTAGAACACCCGGGTTCCCTTGGTGAAGTTCTTGATGTCCTGGTTCCCGCCGTTCTCCCGCGGCGGTGCGGTGCGTGCGGCCTCCGCCGCGACCCGGTCGAAGTCGGCACCGGTGAGGCTGCCGAGGATCGCGGAATCCGGCAGCGGGGGCAGCGCCAGCGGTGGCACCCGGTCCGGGTCGGTGTCGATCAGCGCCTGTTCGCGCGCGTTCCACTTGGCGAGCAGCTCACCGGAAGGAGCCGTGCCCATCAGCCCGGGGTGCACGATGCCGGTGTACGAGACCCCGGGGACGTGCCGCGAGGTGGCGACCCCGCCCATGAAGTCCCAGACCACCTTGTACGCGTCGGGGAACCACTCCGTGAGGAAGCCGCCGCCGTTCTTGGTGGCGAAGACGCCGGTGTAGCCCCAGCCCTGGCCGGCGAGCGGTCCCGAGTCCTCCTGCGGGATGGGGCCGACGTCGAGGATGTCGACGATGAGGAGGTCGCCCGGCTGTGCGCCCTCGACCGCGATCGGCCCGCTGAGCACGTGCACGGTGGGCAGCGGCGCGTTCAGCACGTCTTCGGCGGAATCGTCGTTGTGGATCGCGCCGTCGAACCATTCGCGGCAGTCGACGCGGAACGAGTCTCCCGGCTTGACCTGAACCTGGGCGGGAATATCCCCGTGCCACCGGTTGTGGCCGACAATTGCTTGTTCAGAGAATTTCTTTGTGGAATCGAGTGAGAAAACAACTTGCGGCATGGTATCTCCCGACAGCTTGGTGGGTGACCGACCCGGCAATGTGCGTGCTGCGCGCCTCCGCAACGCGGAGCGTGGCGGCTCCGCAGAGCACTCCGGGCATCAGCCGCAAATTGTTCTTCGCCGGCCCAGCGAGCGGGCCATTGCCCGGCAGGGCGCAGGCTGGGCCGCGTTCGCCTACGGTCTCGGCAGACGTCGCAGCGCGGGGTTCGAAGTCGGTGCCGGCCCGCGCGACCGGCCACGAGCGGGAGGTATCGCGGACACCACAGCCGGCTCGTCGCGAGTTTTCTCGGTCCGGTCGATGGCCGTGACCAGCTCACGTGGCGCCAGTGACAGCATCGGCGCGCAGTAGTTCCGGGCCGCTTCGCCACCGCAGGCCGGACACGGTGAGCTCGGTGAGGCCGTCCCCATCGGCAGGCGCACCTCGAAGACACCGTCCCGGGCGCATCGATATTGATACGTCGCCATCGCAGCCTCCCAACTGCTTGCTCTCTCTTCGCGGCGGAATTGATCAAACTGCGCTGTGATCAAACTGCGCTGCGGAAAAGGAAATCAGAGCGGTGAGCGACGTTACCAGCCCTGTGTTTCACGCACAATGAAGCGATACGCCGGAATGAATTTGTGCGTAGAGATACGCCTTGTCCACTTGCGGTGACGGGTTCGTCGGCCGCACAGCGCGGTGAAACGACTAACGGCCCGCTTCCCGGAAGAGCCGGGGAAGCGGGCCGTAAGGCGGAAATCCCTACTTGCCGCCGCGCGCCATGCGCAGGACGTCGAGAGCTTCGTCGAGCTGCTCTTCCGTCAGCTTGCCGTCCTTGACGAAGCCACGTTCGATCACGACCTCGCGAATGGTCTTGAGCTCCTTGAGTGCCTGCTTCGCCACCGCCGCCGCGGCTTCGTAGCCGATGTAGGAGTTCAGCGGAGTCACGATGGACGGCGAGCCTTCGGCGTATTGCCGGGTGCGCTCGACGTTGGCGGTGACACTGTTGAAGACCTTGTCCGCCAGCAGGCGCGAGACGGCGGCCAGCAGGCGGGCCGACTCGAGGACGTTGCGGGCGATGACGGGCAGGTTCACGTTGAGCTGGAAGTTGCCCGCCGCGCCGGCGAAGGCGACGGCCGCGTCGTTGCCGACGACCTGGGCCACGACCTGCAGCGTCGCCTCCGGGATGACCGGGTTGACCTTGCCCGGCATGATCGAGGAGCCCGGCTGGAGGTCTGGCAGGGCCAGCTCGGCGAGGCCGGTGCGCGGGCCGGAACCGAGCCAGCGCAGGTCGTTCGCGATCTTGTTGAGGGACACGGCGATGGTGCGCAGGTGGCCGGACGTCTCGACCACGCTGTCCTGCGTCGCCTGCGCCTCGAAGTGGTTGCGGGCCTCCGTGAGTGGCAGGCCCGTCAGCGCGGCCAGCTCCGCGGAGACGGCCGCGCCGAAGCCGTCGGGGGCGTTGAGGCCGGAGCCGACGGCGGTGCCGCCGATGGGCAGCTCGCCGAGGCGCCCGACGCCGGACTGCAGGCGCTCGATGCCGAAGCGGATCTGCGCGGCCCACGCGCCGGCTTCCTGGCCCAGCGTGATCGGCACGGCGTCCATCAGGTGCGTGCGGCCGGACTTCACGACGTCGGCCCACTCCTGCGCGCGCGTCTCGATCGCGCCGGCGAGGTGCTCCAGGGCCGGGATGACGTCGGTGAGCACGGCTTCCGTGGCGGCAACGTGGATGGTCGTCGGGAACGTGTCGTTGGACGACTGCGAGGCGTTGACGTGGTCGTTCGGGTGCACGTCGCGGCCGAGGGCGCGGGTGGCGAGCGTCGCGATGACCTCGTTGGCGTTCATGTTCGACGACGTGCCCGAGCCGGTCTGGAACACGTCGATCGGGAACTGGTCGTCGTACTTGCCCTCGGCGACGCCGTCGGCGGCCGCGGCGATGGCCTCGGCGACGTCCGCGTCCAGCACGCCCAGCTTCCGGTTCACGCGCGCGGCGGCGGCCTTCAACAGGCCCAGCGCGCGGATCTGAGCGCGCTCGAGACCGCGGCCGGAGACGGGGAAGTTCTCCACGGCACGCTGCGTCTGCGCGCGGTAGAGCGCGTCGACCGGGACGCGGACCTCACCCATCGTGTCGTGTTCGATCCGGTATTCCTGTTCTGCCATACCCTCGATTCTGGCCCTGTTTCGCGCATCCGGCGGGGTGGCGTCGCCCACCTCGATCCGGTAATTCACCCGCCGGATAGCACTAGGATGGCTGTGTTCTCGATCACCGCCAACCACCACTGGCTGGAGCGAGCTAAATGGACTACGACCTCGTGATCATCGGCGCCGGGCCGACCGGGCTGTTCGCCGCCTACTACGCGGGATTCCGCGGCCTTTCCATGGCCGTGGTCGATTCCCTGCCGGAGCCGGGCGGGCAGATCACCGCGATGTACCCCGAGAAGATGATCTACGACGTGGGTGGCTTCGCGGCCGTCCGCGGCCGTGACCTGGTGCAAGGCCTCGTCGACCAGGCCGCGCCGTGGAACCCCGCGTACCTGCTGGGCCGCAAGGCCGAGAAGCTGGAAACGGTGGGAGACCGCGTCGAGCTGACCCTCGACGGCGGCGACGTGCTGAGCGCCGGCGCCGTGCTGATCACGGCCGGGATCGGCGAGTTCACGCCCCGCCCGTTGCCCGCGGGCAACGGCTGGCTGGGGCGCGGAATGGTTCATTTCGTGCCGTCGCTGCAGGTCCACGCCGGGCAGCACGTGGTCGTGGTCGGCGGTGGGGACTCGGCGTTCGACTGGTGCCTGGCGCTGCACCCGGTGGCGGCGAGCGTGACGCTGGTGCACCGGCGCGGGAAGTTCCGCGCGGCCGAGTCGATCGTGCGGCAGGTGCGGGAGCTGGGCGTGCCGCTGGTCACCGACGCCGAGGTGACGCGGTTCGTCGAGTCGTCTTCGGGTGCTCTGGAGGGCGTCGAGGTGTCGGTGAAGGGCGGCGAGGACCTCACGCTGCCGGCCAACGCCGTGGTCGCCGCGCTGGGGTTCACGGCCGATCTGGGGCCGATCGAGAGCTGGGGCCTGGAGATCGACCACCGTGCCATCACGGTCGACTCGACGATGGCGACGGCCCGCTCGCGCGTGTACGCGGCCGGGGACGTGGCTCACTACCCGGGCAAGGTGAAGCTCATCGCGACCGGCTTCGGCGAGGCGGCGACGGCGGTGAACAACATCGCCGTGGCGCTCGACCCGGACGCGCATCTGTTCCCGGGCCACTCCAGCAACGCCGAGTGACTCAGCCGGTCTTCGACGCGATCCACGGCGCGTACGCGGGCACCGACGTGTAGATCGACGGGGCCGTCGCGCACGTCGGGGAGCCGTTGCCGGGGCGGCTGGTCACGCCGATGAGGGACCAGCGGTCGCCGTCGCGGGTGAGCTCGGGGCCGCCGGAGTCGCCGTAGCAGGAGCCGGCCTTGCCGGACGGGTTGTCGGTGCAGAGCTCGGCCGTGCCGTCGAAGGACGACGTGCACTTGGCGCCCTCGACGAGGTGCGTGTCGAGCTGCCGCAACGTCGGCACGGGGCCGCCGCAGCCGGGAGTGGCGCAGGTTTGGCCCCAGCCCAATACCCGGGTCGGGGTGCCCGGCGCGGCGGCGCCTCCGACGGTGATCGGCGCCGTCTTCGCGGGCGCGGCGAGGCGGACGAGCGCGATGTCACCCGTCTGCGTCGAGGCGTTGAAGTGCGGGTTGAGCACGATCTCCGCCGGCTGGGCCGTCTCGCCGCCGGAGTCGCTTTCGTTGGTGCCCAAGCGGAACGTGAGCGTCGCCGGGTCCTTTCCGGACACGCAGTGGGCCGCGGTTACCACCCACGTGGGTGCGATCAGCGAGCCGGCACAGAAGAGCGTGCCCGATTCGGTGTGCATCGACACCGCGAACGGGTAGGGCTCGTCGGCGCCGGTCCCGCCGACGATCGCCGGCCCGGCGGTCGCGCTGCCGGCGGCGAGCGCCGCTGCGGTCAATGCCACTGCGGCGAACAACGTGAGCAGCAGCGCGAACAACCGCTTGGGCACCTGGCGACTCCTTGGGGTCAGGGCAGAGGCGGGACGACGTCTTCGTCCTCGCGCACGTCGAGGTTGCCGTCGAAGTTCACGGACGAGTAGGCCCGCAGCTTCTCCAGCCGGTGGTAACCGTCGATCATTCTGACGGTGCCGGACTTGGACCGCATCACGATCGACTGCGTGGTGGCGCCGCCCGCGCGGTAGTGCACGCCGCGCAGCAGGTCTCCGTCGGTGACGCCGGTGGCGCAGAAGAAGATGTTGTCGCCGCGCACGAGGTCGTCGTTGGTGAGCACGCGGTCGAGGTCGTGGCCCGCGGCCAGCGCCTTCTCGCGCTCCAGGTCGTCCTTGGGCCACAGCCGGCCCTGCAGCTCACCGCCGAGGCACTTCATCGCGCACGCGGCGATGATGCCTTCCGGCGTGCCGCCGATGCCGATCAACATGTCGACACCGGTCGTCGGGCGGGCCGCGGCGATGGCGCCGGCGACGTCGCCGTCGGAGATGAACCGGATGCGCGCGCCGGCCTCGCGGATCTCCTTGATGATCTGCTCGTGGCGCGGCCGGTCGAGCACGCACACGGTCACGTCGCCGACGCTGGAGTTCTTGGCCTTCGCCACGCGCCGGATGTTCTCGGCGATCGGCGCGGCCAGGTCCACCTTGCCCGCGGCGTCCGGCCCGACGGCCAGCTTCTCCATGTAGAACACGGCCGACGGGTCGAACATCGCCCCGCGCTCGGCCACGGCCAGCACGGCCAGCGCGTTGGGCATGCCCTTGGCCATCAGGGTGGTGCCGTCGACGGGGTCGACCGCGACGTCGCAGTCGGGGCCGTCGCCGTTGCCCACCTCTTCGCCGTTGAACAGCATGGGCGCTTCGTCCTTCTCGCCCTCGCCGATGACGACGACACCGCGCATCGAGACGGTGGAGACGAGCTGGCGCATCGCGTCGACGGCGGCTCCGTCGCCTCCGATCTTGTCGCCGCGGCCGACCCAACGGCCGGCGGCCATCGCCCCGGCTTCGGTCACGCGGACCAGCTCCATGGCGAGGTTGCGGTCGGGTGCTTCGCGACGTGGGTCACTGGCGGTGCTCATGCGGGCCTCCCGGATCGCGGAATTCGGCGGGAGAACAGTGTCTCAGATGATCGCGTCACCTGAACGATTCAGTCGCGCATGGTGCACATCACTGTGCGTCGTCGGAATTCTCAGTGTTCTCGACGGACGCCAACGCGGCCTCGATCCGCTCGCGCGCGCCCTCCAGGTGGCGTTCGCAGACCTTGGCGAGCTCCTCGCCCTTTTCCCACAACGCCAGTGACTGCTCCAGGGACAGGCCGCCGGCTTCGAGCTCCCTGACCACCTCGACCAGCCGGTCGCGCGCCTGCTCGTAACCGAGTCCGGCGGTTTCGCTGCCTGCTTCGCTCACGCTCGACGCTCTCCGATGTTCCGATGCCCAGGGCTGTCCGGGCACAGTACCGCGCTGGTGTCGGTCGGCGCTGGACCGCTACGCCGGCTGGGCACGGCCTCCCGCCTGCAGACACCGCTTGAGACCGGGCGCTGGTGCGAGCGGAGCGACTTGTCCCGCATGTGCACGGTGGGTGACGTCCATCGTGGACGCGCGTGCCGACCCGCTCGAAACCGGGCCGGCGGACGATGTGGCGGTACAGGGCCACCGGACCCGCGGCCGCGATCACGCACCCCACGAGCGTCAACGCGAGCGCCACGAAGAGTTCGAAACCCACATTGGCGTCCAGTCTTCGCCGCGGCGAGCCGCGCCCGGCGCTTTCACGACCGGTGATCGACCCGGTGCCGTCCGCCCGTTCGCGGGGGTGGTGGGGTCGGCGGGGGGTTGCGGGTCTGTTCGCGGCAGACGAGGGCGCTGGCCATCGCGTTGTCGTAGCCGACGAAGGCCAGAGCGAACTCCTGGCCGTCACCGTCCGCGATCGCGGCCTCGAGAGTTTCTTGGGCGCCCGCGACGCGGCGGCGGTGGTCGGCGCCCTCGGCGAACCACCAGCGGGTGCCGACGTGGACGGACGTGGCCTCGGACAGGCGGCGCAGCTGGGGGCCGAGCTGGCGGCGGGCGGCGGTGCCGCAGCCGGCGAGCAGGGCGGTCCAGCATTCGCTGGCGGCGCTGTCGGTGACGCGCGCCTGGCGGAGCAGGGCGCGGGCGTCGAGGCGGGCAGCGGCGTCGACGGTGAGCGGGAGGAACGCCGGTGCCCTGGTGGTCACGGCCCGTCTCCTTCCTGGCTCGACGCGGTGGACTCGGTGACGGCGTGGATCGCCCCGTCGGCGATCCGCACGCGCAGGCGCGCGCCGTCCTCGATCTGGGAGACGGAGCGCAGCACCTGGAGGTTGCCTGCGTCGTCGGTGAATTGCACGACGGCGTAGCCGCGGGCCATCGTCGCGGCCGGGCCGAGGGCCGTCAGCCGGCCGCGCGCACTGGCGATTTCGGCCTGGTCCTTCGCGAGCAGGCCGAGCATGGCGCGCCGGCCGCGTTCGCGGTGTATCTCGACGTCGTCGAGGCGGCGCTGGATCGGCCCGAGGGGGTCGGCGAGCGACGGGCGGCTGCGCAGCTGGGTGAGCAGCCGCGTCTGCGTGTCGACCCAGCCGTGCAGCGCGCGGCGGCCGCGGTCGCGCATCTGGCGGACGCGGGCGGTCTCCTCGCGCACGTCGGGCACGATGCGCTTGCTCGCGTCGGTCGGCGTGGAGCAGCGCAGGTCGGCGACGTGGTCGAGCAAGGGCGTGTCCGGCTCGTGCCCGATGGCGCTCACCACCGGCGTGCCCGCGGACGCGACGGCCCGGCACAGCGCCTCATCGGAAAACGGCAGCAGGTCCTCCACGCTGCCGCCACCGCGGGCGATCACGATCACGTCCACTTCCGGGTCTTTGTCCAACGTGGACAGAGCGCGGAGGATCTGCGGCACGGCCTGCGGGCCCTGCACGGCGGTGTTCACGACCTTGAACAGCACGTGCGGCCAGCGGGCCTGCGCATTGACGAGCACATCTCGCTCCGCCGCCGAAGCGCGGCCCGTGATGAGGCCGATGCCTTGGGGCAGAAAGGGAATCGGCCGCTTTCGCTCGGGGGAGAACAGGCCTTCGGCCGCGAGCAGCTTGCGCAGCCGTTCGATGCGCGCGAGCAACTCGCCGATGCCAACGGCGCGGATCTCGTCGGCGCGCAGGCTGAGCGTGCCGCGCCCGAAGAAGAACGACGGCTTCGCGTGCACCACCACGCGGTCGCCTTCGCGCAGCGGCGTCGCGAGCTCGCGCACGAGCCACATCGGCGCGGTCACGGACATCGAGACGTCGGCCGACGGGTCGCGCAGCGTCAGGAACGCCGTCTGCGTGCCGGGGCGCGCGTTGATCTGCGTGACCTGGCCCTCCACCCACACGGCGCCGAGGCGGTGGATCCAGTCGCCGATCTTGCGGGCGACGGTGCGGACGGGCCAGGGGTTCTCGGCGCTGGTCGAGGGGTCGCTGCTCACTGGCCTTCCGCGTCGTCGCCCTGCTGGCTCGCTTCTTCTTCCGCCTTGCGCGCGTTGCCGATGCGGCGCGCGAGCATGCCGACGAACGACGCGCGGTCGGCGTTGGCCTTCTCGTAGTCGAGGATCTCCTCGAGCTGCGGCACGGTCAGGCGACGCAGGCGGGCGCGCAGCTGGGGCAGCGTGAGGTCGTCGTAGCCGGTCAGGCCCGCGGGGTCGCCGGCGCTGTCGTTCTCGCCGTCGGCGTGGTCTTCGGCCAGCGCGCGCTCTTCCTGCGTCCACGGGTCTTCGGGTTCGTCCGTGAGCCCCGGCAGGCTCGGGCGGTGGCCGTTGGCCTGGGGGTCGGGCAGGTCGTCGACGGGTACCAGGGTGGGACGCGTGGGCAGGTCGGGCTCGACGTCCTCGTCGAACGTCGCCCAGCTCGGCGTGTCCTCGACCGGGCGCAGGCCGGACAGTGCGTCGTCGCCCTTGATCGCCAGCTCGGTGACGTGCTGCTGCACGCGCATGGACAGCTGGAGGACCTGGCTGACGACGGTCACGGGCAGGCCGGTGATCTGCTTCGGGAGCTCACGAACCCGCTCGGCGGTGGTGACGGCGAGGCCCGCGGCGACCCGGAGGGGGAGCGGGAGTGGCTTCATGCCGTCTAGCGTGCCGTATGTGGGCCATCCTGCCCAACCGAACGGGTGGGTTGGGGCACAGGACGTGACTCCCGGCACAGCGCGGATGGCCGCCGACGTCATCCGAAAGAGGACTTCGAAGCCGGTACGGCACAGCCCGTACCCTGGGGGCATGACTTCTGCGAGTCCCGGAACCGAGCCCGCCGGTACCCCGACGATCTCCCAGTCCGGCGCCGCCAAACGCGTGTTGCTCGCGAAGCCGCGCGGCTACTGCGCCGGAGTGGACCGCGCGGTGATCGCCGTGGAGAAGGCGCTGGAGCTCTACGGCGCGCCCGTCTACGTGCGCAAGGAGATCGTCCACAACCGCCACGTCGTCGAGACCCTGCGCGAACGCGGCGCGATCTTCGTGGACGAGACGTCGGAGGTGCCCGAGGGCGCGCTCGTCGTGTTCTCGGCCCACGGTGTTTCGCCCGCGGTGCACACCGAGGCGGCCGACCGCAACCTCCGCACCATCGACGCGACCTGCCCGCTCGTGACGAAGGTGCACAAAGAGGTCAACCGCTTCGCCAAGGACGACTACGACATCCTGCTGATCGGCCACGAAGGCCACGAAGAGGTCGAGGGCACCGCGGGCGAGGCACCCGACAAGGTGCAGCTCGTGGACAAGGCCGAGGACGTCGACAAGGTCGAGGTGCGCGACCCGTCCAAGGTGATCTGGCTCTCCCAGACCACCCTTTCGGTCGACGAGACGATGGAACGCGTCGACCAGCTGCGCGAACGCTTCCCCGGCCTGGCCGACCCGCCCAGCGACGACATCTGCTACGCCACCACCAACCGCCAGGTGGCCGTGAAGGCCATGGCGCCGGAGTGCGACCTGGTGCTGGTGGTGGGCTCCTCGAACTCCTCGAACTCCAAGCGCCTCGTCGAGGTCGCCCTGAAGGCGGGCGCGCGGTCGTCGTACCTGATCGACTTCGCTTCGGAGGTCGATGAGGCCTGGCTTTCGGGGGTGTCGACGGTGGGGGTCACTTCGGGCGCCTCGGTGCCGGACGTGCTGGTGATGGACCTGCTGACCTGGCTGGCCGAGCGCGGTTATGGGCAGGTTGACGAAGTGACGACGGCGAACGAGAAGATCGCGTTCGCGTTGCCGAAGGAGCTTCGGAAGGCTGCGAAGTCGGAGTCCTGACGCGGTTTTCGGCTTTGAGGCCGCGGTGGCCGCCGGATTTTCCGGCGGCCA
>NZ_JBFBAE010000018.1:0-56613 GCF_040689465.1 Amycolatopsis sp. NPDC051373
CTGCTTCAACCGTCTCAAGCAGTTCCGTGCCATCGCCACCCGCTTCGACAAGACCGCCCTTTCCTACCGAGGCATGATCGACCTTGCCACCCTGCTCCTCTGGCTTTGAGGACACGCCCTAGGAAGCACGTACCGGCGATGCTCGTGCCGAGACGAAACGGGGCGGGAGCGTGGGGCAGCTTGCCCCAAGCTGAAGAACAGTCGACACGGGCAATGGGCCTTCCGGATCGAACTGCCCCCGGACGAGAACGGCACCCGCCGACCGCGTCGTCGCACCGGATTCGAAACCGCCACCAAGGCACAGGACCAGCTGGATCGGGTCCGTGATCTTCTGGCGCTCCCGGAAGAAGACGACGAGGAGACTCGCCGGAAGATCGGCGACTCGATCGCCGAGGCGATCGCGAGAAAGACCAAGCTGCCGGACGTCGAAGAGACGAAGCGGTTGGTCAAGATCGGTGCCGACGTCGCCGACGATCCGCTCATGGCGGAGGTTCTGGTGGCGTTCCTGGCGGCGAAGCAGACGGCCGTAAGTCTCGGCAAGTTGGCGCGGAACACCTACCGGTCCTACGAATCGCACGACCGGCTCTACCTGCGTCCGCATCTGGGCCGGATCAAGCATCGCAAACTGCGGGTAAGGCACTTGGATTCGATGTACGAAGCGATCCTGGAACACAACGAGCGGATCGCCGAGTTCCGGCAGAGCGGCGACCCAGCGAAGATCGCAGCGGTGAAGTGGCAGCGGCCGGTGGGACCGACGTCGATCAACAAGATCAACGGGACGTTGAAGACGGTGCTGAGTCCTGCGGTCAAAGAGGGCCTGCTACTGGTGAACGTGGCCAAGCTCGTCGAACTTCCGGCGTTGGCGCGGCCGAAGCCTCTGGTGTGGACTCCGGAGCGAGTTGCGCTGTGGCGACGCACCGGGGCGAAGCCTGGGCCGGTGATGGTGTGGACTCCGGAGCAGACCGGGTGCTTCCTGGACTTCGCGATGAACCATCCGCTGTATCCCTTGCTCCACGTGATTGCGCACGTGGGGCTCCGGCGCGGCGAGGCGTGTGGGCAGCGGCGCTCGGAGACCGACTTGGTGGCCGGCACGCTGAACGTGACGAATCAGATCGTGCAGTGGGGCTGGGAGACGGCTCAGACCAAGCCGAAGACGACCAGTTCCGAGGGTGTTGTCGCTTTGGACGCGGACTCGGTGCTGGTGCTCCAGCGGCACCTGGCGATCCAGGACGCGGACAAGGCACGGCTCGGGAGCGATTGGCACGAGCACGATCTCACATTCACCCGACCGGATGGCAGTCCGTTGCACCCGGCGGAGGTGACAGAAGCGTTCTACGAGCTCGTCGCACGGGCCGGGCTGCCACCGATCCGGCTGCATGACCTTCGGCACGGGGCGGCGACGCTGGCCCTGGCAGCGGGCGTGGAAATGAAGGTTGTCCAGCACATGCTGCGGCACTCGTCGATCACCATCACCTCTGACACCTACACCAGTGTGCTGCCTCAGGTGGCCTTCGCAGCAGCCGAAGCGACGGCCGCGATCATCCCTCGACAGTCGGCTCGCAGTCTCGGGCTCGCCTCGGGCTCGCAACTGACCATAAAGGACGGTGGAGAAATGGAAGAACCTCTTCCGCATAACACAAATCCCCAGGTCGGAAGTGGTCCGAACCTGGGGAGTGAGGGTGCGCCATCAGGGACTCGAACCCCGAACCCGCTGGTTAAGAGCCAGCTGCTCTGCCAATTGAGCTAATGGCGCTTGGTGCTGCCCGCCGCTTTGGTTTCCCTCGGCGACGTGGAAAAGATTAGCAGGCTGTTCAAGCCGCGTTTCAGGGGGGTCCCGTTAACCGCGCGCGGCTAGCCGCCGCGGCGGCCGGAGGGCTCCTAGCTGCGCGTTCGGGTCAGTCTGACAGATCGGGGGCCGTTGTGGGGCCGCCAACGTGGTGAACCGGCCGTTGACAACTGTACGTCGTACAGGTCACTCTGGTCTCATGTACGACGTACAGGAGAACATCCTCGCCACCCCGCTCACGCTGCCCAACGGCGCCGTCCTGGCCAATCGGCTCGCGAAGGCCGCGACCAGTGAGCACCTGGCCGACCGGCGCGGCGCGCCGTCGCGGCAGCTCACGGAGGCCTACCGGCGGCTCGCGCACTCCGGTGCCGGCCTGTTGATCAGCGGAAACGTCATGGTCGACGGCTCGGCGCTGGAGGCTCAGCGCAATGTCGTGATCGAAGACGCCCGCCACCTCCCCGAGCTGCGCCGATGGGCCGCCGCGACCGTCGGCACCGAGGCCAAGTTGCTGCTGCAGCTCTCGCACGCCGGCCGGCAGTCGATGCGCGGCCTCAAACTCGCCGGGCGGCAGCAGGACGTCGTCGCCCCGTCAGCTGTGCCTTTGGACCTGGGCAAGTGGCTGTTTCGGCGACCGCGAGCGCTGTCGGACGTGGAAGTCGTCGCGCTCGTCCAGCGCTTCGCGACCGCCGCCCACGTCGCGGCCGAAGCGGGCTTCGCCGGCGTGCAGCTCCATGCCGCGCATGGCTATCTGCTCAACCAGTTCCTGTCCCCGCTCGTCAACCGCCGCGACGACCGCTGGGGCGGTCCGCTGGAGAACCGGATGCGCTTCCTTCTGCAGGTCGTCCGCGCGATCCGCGCCGGCGCGCCGCCGTCGTTCATCCTGTCGGTCAAGCTCAACTCCGCCGACTTCCAACGCGGCGGATTCGCCCCCGAGGACGCCCTCGTGGTCGCCCAAGCCCTGGAACAGGAAGGCGTCGACCTCCTCGAAGTCTCAGGTGGCACCTACGAAAGCATCGCCGTCGTCGACGGCACGCCCGAACGCGCCTCAACCCGCGCCCGCGAGGCCTACTTCCACGACTTCGCCGACCACTTCGCCCGCGAGCTCACGATCCCCCTCATGCTCACCGGAGGCTTCCGCTCCCACGCCGCCATGGCCGAGGCCGTCACCTCCGGCTCCGTGGACCTCGTCGGCCTGGCCCGCCCGATCACCCACGACCCGACCTTCCCCCACCGTCTCCTGACCGACCCCGCCACCCACAGCGCTGCCCCCACCCCCAAAGTCGGCCACAAACTCCTCGACGACCTGCTCAACTCCTCCTGGCACCAACAACAACTCGCCCGCCTGGGTCGCGGCGCCGGCACCCGCCCCGCCCGCCGCCCCCCAACCGCCCTCCTGCTCGCCCTCCTGACCACCCTCCGCGACGCCCTCCTCTACTCCTGACCCTCCACAAAGGACCCCCGGGCCTCCGACCAAGAAACCCCTCACCGTGCCCACCGGCACCCAAACGGGACAGCAACCCGGGCAACCACATCGGACAGGGATCCCGGAAACCAGGCGGGACAGCAACCCGGGGGATCCGAGGCGACCACGCCGGATGGGGGTCCGGGGTGTCCCCCGGCGGGGGTCTGGGGGTTCGACCCCCAGAAAAAAGGCGAAACCCCAGTCCGGGGAAGGTCCCACCAGGACCGACCAAACTGGGGTAATGGGGTGAGCGACGGGTTTCGAACCCGCGACCTCCTGGACCACAACCAGGTGCTCTACCAGCTGAGCTACGCCCACCATCTGCGAGGGATCGTCGCGATCACCTTGCTGCGGAATATCGTAGCGTGCCCTCGCGACGAGTTTTCACCGGGTCAGCTTTGGTGGCGTTCCTGCACTTCGGCGGCCGCGGCTTTGGCTTGTTCGCTGGTCGGCCCGGGTTGCGGGACGAAGGCGACGTTGCGGTAGTAGTCGAGCTCGCCGATGGATTCCTTGATGTCGGCGAGGGCGCGGTGGGCGAGGCCCTTCTCCGGCTTCGCGTAGTAGATCCGCGGGTACCAGCGCCGGACGAGTTCCTTTACCGACGAGACGTCGACCATGCGGTAGTGCAGGTGGCTGTCGAGCGCCGGCATGTCGCGGGAGATGAAGCCGCGGTCGGTGGCGATGGAGTTGCCTGCCAGCGGGGCCGTGCCGGGGTCGGGGACGTGCTCGCGGATGTAGTCGAGCACGCGTTGCTCGGCTTCGGCGAGCGTCACCGCGGAGGCGCGGACCTCTTCGGTGAGCCCGGACTTGGCGTGCATGTCGTGGACCACCTGCGGCATGCCGTCGAGCGTGGTGTCGTCGGTGTGGATGACGATGTCGACTCCCTCACCGAGGACGTTGAGGTCGGCGTCGGTCACGAGGGCGGCTATTTCGATCAACGCGTCTTTGCCGAGGTCGAGCCCCGTCATCTCGCAGTCGATCCAGACTAGGTGGTCGGTCACCCGGACAACCCTAACCCGACACGGGGATGTCAGCCGGGTTACCTGCGCATTCGGCGCGTTACGCTCGGGCAGCCAGGTGAAAGAGTGTGATTTCGGACTCGGAACGGGGTGCAGCCAGTGGCCGAGCAGGGGTCGGGGCCTGCGGCGGAGATCGCGCAGGGTTACGTGAGTGAGGGCGCCGCGGTGGAGCTGGGTGCCGTGGTGATCGACGGACGGACCGAGGCGGCCGCGGCCGTGCGGCTGCCGCTGGCCACGCTGAACCGCCACGGTCTGGTGGCGGGTGCGACCGGCGCCGGCAAGACGAAGACGTTGCAGCTGATCTCGGAGCAGCTCTCCGCCGCCGGCGTGCCGGTGGTGCTGGCCGACGTGAAGGGCGACCTTTCGGGCCTGTCGGCGGCGGGTGAAGCCAACGACAAGCTCACGAAACGCGCGCAGGAGCTGGGTGACGACTGGGCGCCGGCCGCGAGCCCGGTGCAATTCCTCTCGCTGGGTACCGGCGGGAAGGGCTCGCCGATCCGGGCCACGATCACGAGCTTCGGCCCGGTGCTGCTGTCCAAGGTGCTGGGCTTGAACGAGACGCAGGAGTCGACGCTCGGCCTGATCTTCCACTGGGCCGACCAGCGAGGACTGGCGCTGCTCGACACGAAGGACCTGCGATCGGTGATCACGCACCTGACCAGCGACGAGGGCAAGGCCGACCTCAAGGGCATCGGCGGGGTCTCCGCGGCGACGGCCGGGGTGATCCTGCGCGCACTGTCCAATCTGGAGGCCCAGGGCGGCGAGGACTTCTTCGGCGAGCCCGAGCTCGACGTCCACGACCTCATGCTCCAGGCCGACGGCAAAGGCGTGGTGACGCTGCTGGAGCTGGACGACCTGCAGTCGAAGCCGGCGTTGTTCTCGACGTTCCTGATGTGGCTGCTGGCCGAGCTGTTCGAGGAGCTGCCCGAGGAGGGCGACCTCGACAAGCCGAAGCTGGTGTTCTTCTTCGACGAAGCGCACCTGTTGTTCGACGACGCGTCGAAGGCGTTCCTGGAGCGCATCGAGCAGACGGTGAAACTGATCCGGTCGAAGGGCGTCGGCGTGTTCTTCTGCACGCAGCTGCCCACGGACATCCCCAACGCGGTGCTGTCGCAGCTGGGCGCGCGGGTGCAGCACGCGCTGCGGGCGTTCACGCCGGACGACCAGAAAGCCCTGGCCAGGACGGTGAAGACGTACCCGAAGACGCCGTACTACGACCTCGAGACGGCGCTGACGTCACTCGGGATCGGGGAAGCGGTCGTCACGGTGCTGTCCGAGCGGGGCGCGCCGACACCGGTCGCGTGGACGCGGCTGCGGGCGCCGCGGTCGAAGATGGGCTCGGTCGGGGACGGGGCGGTGGCCGCGGCGGTGGCGTCGTCGGACCTGCACGCGAAGTACTCGGAGACGATCGACCGCGAGTCGGCGTACGAGAAGCTGGCGGCTCGGGTCGCGGCGCCGGCGGACGCGCCGCCTGTCGCCGAGACCCCGGCCCCTGCACCGGCTCCTGCTGGGAAAGCCGAGAAGGAGGACCCCGGGCTGATCTCGCAGGCGATGAGCAACCCGGCGGTGAAGTCCTTCATGCGCTCGGCCGCGTCCGCGTTGGGGCGCGAGATCACGCGGGGGCTGTTCGGCAACCGCCGGCGATGAAAAATACCTGACACAACCTGGCAGGTATGGCGGGCAGGCTGAGGGCTCACGATCGGAAGGATCCAGCCATGACCAGCACCGCGACCGCCACGTTCGAGCTCGACAAGTGGGAGCCGCAAGCCCAGGACGAGACGGGTGGCACCGAGTTCGCGCGGGTGACCATCGCCAAGACGTTCGCGGGTGCGGTGGAGGGCACCAGCACCGTCGAGATGCTGACGGCCTCGAACGCCACTTCGCGCGCATATGTCGCCTTCGAGCGGCTGTCGGTGTCCGTCGACGGGAACAAGGGTTCGTTCGTACTGCGCCACGCGGCTGGTGACGAATGCCTGTCGCTGCTGATCCTCGCGGGCTCCGGATCAGGAGAGCTCACCGGCATCTCCGGCTTCGCCGCGATCGCGCAGGATGAGGCCGGCAACCACGCGTTCACGCTGACCTACGAGCTCCCGGCAGCGTGAAAGCCGCTCTCCCAAGGCCCCGAAACCCTGGGAGAGCGGCTTTCACCGTGGTTCCCCGCTGCCGGCGATTCGAGCGAGGAAATCGGACGGGCCGCCCCGACCGCGGTCCGTCCGCGACTGCGTCAGCCGTTGACGATCTGGTCGACGATCGTCTTGGCGTCGTTGACCGGGATCGCGAAGCCGATCCCGACGCTGCCCGCGGAGTTGGCCGACGGGCTGTAGAGGGCGGAGTTGATGCCGATGACCTGGCCCTGGGCGTCGACGAGCGCGCCGCCGGAGTTGCCCTGGTTGATCGAGGCGTCGGTCTGGATCGCGGTGTAGCTGGGGCCGTTGTCCGCCTGGTTGGACGTACGGCTGAACGGCGACTGCTGCTGCTGCTCGCCCCCGCCGACGTCGGACAGCGGCCGGTTCAGCGCGCTGACGATGCCGGTGGTCACGGTGTTCTGCAGCCCGCCCGGCGAGCCGATGGCGATCACTTCCTGGCCGACCACGAGCTTGCTCGAATCGCCGAGGGTGGCGGCGGTCAGGCCGCTGGCGCCCTTGGCCTGGAGCACCGCGATGTCGCCCTTGGTGTCGGCGCCGACCACGCTGGCCTGGTACTTCTTGCCGTCGGACGTCGTGATCGTGACTTCGCCGACCGCGCCGTCGACCACGTGGGCGTTGGTGAGGATCCGGCCGTCGGAGGTCAGGATGACGCCCGAGCCGATGGCCTCGCCCTGGCCGGTGTCCACGTTGACCTGCACGACGCTCGGCAGGACCTTCGCCGCGACGGTGCTGACGTCGCCGGTGGAGGTCGTGTTGCTGACCGTCTGCCCGGCGACCGCGGAGGACGACGCGGGCGAGGCCACCGACGTGGTGGTCAGCCCGACGATCGCCGCACCGGCGCCACCGCCGACGAGCGCCGCGGCGAGCGCGGTCGCGCCGACGACGGCGGCGAGCCTGCCGCCCCGTCGCTTCGGCTGCGTGGCCGGCTGAGCCTGCGGCTGCTGCGTGAAGAGCGGGTTCGGCGCGGCCTGCTGCTGGTGGCGGTACTGCCCGTACTGGGCGTACGGGCCGTACTGCGGCGGGGTGTGCTGCTGGGCGTTCTGCTGAGCAGCGATCGGGTAGGTCTGGTGCGGCTGGTGCCCACCGGGTGAGGCGGGGCCGGGCCGACTCTCGTTCTCGGTCATGACACCAGGTTCGCGGCCGTGGTTGTGAGAACCCTGTGGAAATCCCTTCGGCTTTGCTGAGAAGAATCAGCTGAGAATCCTCAGGCGTTCCTCAGCCTGGTTCGGTGGCTTTCAGTCGAAGAACTTCGGGACGTCGAGCGCACCTCCCGAGGCTTCGAATTCGTCGTGCACGGCTTGGCGCAGCGTCGCGTCGGCGAGGTAGTCGGCGGCCGTGAGCGCGAGGCCGAGCGCGCCGTCGACCACGGCCTTGTCGCCCGAAGGTGAGCCGGCGGCTTCGGCGAACTCCTTGGTGTGCAAGGCAACCGTCGGTCCGGAGACGGCGATCATGGGGTGCAGTGCGGGCATCCGGTACGACAAATTGCCCAGATCCGTGGACCCGGTGAGGAACTCCGGCACGATGCCCGGCGGCAGCGGTTTGCGGCCCGTGTCGGCCTGGTTCGCCGACCAGCGCCCGGCGAGCGTGGTGTTGAAGCGGATCGGCAGGTACGCCGGCTGCGAGTCCCACGTGAGCTCCACGCCGCACCCCGTCATTTCGGCGGCGCCGTGGGCCATCGCGGTCATCCGCTTCGCGAGGTCGCGCAACGTCTCGGGGTCGGCCGAGCGGAGGTAGAACAGGAGCGCGGCGCGTTCGGGGATCACGTTGGGCCGGGCGCCGCCGTCGGTGAAGACGCCGTGCACGCGGTCGGTCGAAGGCAGTTGCTGGCGCAGCATCGACACGCCCTGGTAGGCCGCCACCGCGGCGTCGAGCGCGTTGCGCCCCATGAACGGCTGCGCCGACGCGTGGGCCCCGACGCCGTGGAACACCATCTCCAGCTGCCGCCGGCCGAGGAACGGGTGCAGCGCGATGTCGTGGCTGAACGGGTGGAGCATGATCACGGCGTCGACGTCGTCGAACACCCCGGCGCGCGCGAGCGTCTCCTTGCCGCCGCCGCCTTCCTCGGCGGGCGTGCCGATCAGGGACACGCGTCCGCCGACCTGCTCGGCCACGGCCGCGGCGCCGAGGAACCCGCCGGCGCCGGCGGTGCAGATGACGTTGTGCCCGCACGCGTGCCCGAGCCCGGGTAGCGCGTCGTACTCCGACAGCACGGCGATGTGCGGGCCACCGTTGTCCGGGGTGCTCGCGCGCAGGGCGGTGTCGAGGCCGCCGAGGCCGACGGTGACCTCGTGGCCGTGGGCGCGCAGGAGCTCCGCCAGCGCACCGACGGAGCGGTGTTCGGTGAAGCCCTCCTCGGGGTGGGCGTGCAGGTCTTGGCTCAGCGCAACGAGTTCGTCGGCGCGAGCCCGCACTTCTCGGTCCACGGCCGCCCGCACGCCGGACTCGGCTCCGGTGTGGTCGGAGCCGAGGGGTTCGGCGGCCGCGACGGCTTCGGCCGTGGCTTCGACCAGGGCGCGCAGATGGGAGTCGTCGGGTGGGACGGGAGCGGCGTCGGTCATGCGGGGATGCTATCCCCGAGCACCGACAAAGTGGATCAGTTCGCCTCGGGCAGCTCGCCGGCGACGATCTGGGTGACGCCCGCGAACCGCTCGGCGACGATGCGGAAACCCCGGGCGCGCAAGGCGGCGGCGATCTCGCCGCGGTCGAACATCCGCTGTCCGCTGAGGATCCCGCCCGCCGTGTCGACGACTCGCGCGGGTTGCCAGTCGCGGCGCGCGCTCGTGAGCAGCACGACGCGGCCGCCGGGGCGCAGGATCCGCGCGAACGAGTCCAGCGCGTGTTCGGGCTCGGCGAACATGTGCAGGGCGGCGAAGCAGCAGATGGCGTCCACTGTGGAGGGTGCGAAGGGCGGTTCGACGGCGTCGGCGCGGAGGTAGGCGACTCCGTCTTCGTCGGTCTCGGTGACGGCGCGGGTGAGCATCGAGGGCGCACCGTCGAGGCCGATGGCCAGGCCCTCTTTTCCCACGGCTGCCCCGAAAGCGCGGGTGAACCGGCCGGTGCCGCAGGCGACGTCGAGCACGACCCGACCTGGCCCGAGCGCGAGGAGTTCCGTGGCGAGGCGGACTTCGCCGGCCATGCTGGGGCCGAACGGGCCCTTGAACAGCCGGCCGAACGTGGGGCGCCAGTAGCGTTCGTAGACCTGGGGGAGCAGCGCGGTTCGCATCACGCGTTGGGTGATTCCCGTGGTGGGCCCGGCTTGGGGCGCGTCGCCGAGGACGTCGAGGTAGCCCGCGTCCGTGGTCTTGGCCGGAGCGTCGAGCAGATCGGCGAGACGGTCCTGCGCTTTTGGGTGCTCTACCACCGGTTTCGCTCCCTTCTGGTTCGGATACCGGCAGTATGCCAAAGCCCTGTCTTCCACGATCGAGTGAAGATCTCGCCGATCAGGCGTTCGAGGCCCCGGATTGTCGGCCTCCCTTCCTAACGTCGCTTCCACGGTTCTCCGACCCCCGGAGCCCGCGGAGGAGGGACCCCCCGATGACCGCACCGATCCTGCTGCCCATCGACGTGCCGACCGGCGAGATCGCCGTGCGCGGACCGTTCGACCTGTCCGCCGCGAGCCACTACCTGGCCGGTTTCGGCCCGGCCGTCCGGCCCGACGCCGCCTCGGAGCCGGGCGTGCTGCGGTTGGCCTTTCCTGTGGACGGCGTCTGGACCCACGCCGGCGCCGCCATCCGCCAGAGATCGCCCGGCACGGTGGAGGTCGAGGTCTCCGCGCCGATCGACCTGGCCGCGCGCGTGATGGGCCAGGTGAGCCGCGTGCTCTCCCTCGACATCGACGCCTCCGGCCTGCCCGACATCGACCTGCGCGACTCCGTCGCCGCCCGCTTGCGCGCCGCCCATCCGGGCTTGCGCCCCGTGCTGTTCTCCTCGCCCTACGAAGTCGCCTGCTGGTCCGTGCTCTCCCAAGGCATGCGCTTCACCACGGCCATCCGGCGACGCCGGGAGCTCGCCGAACGCTACGGCGCCATCATCGACGTCGGCGAATACCAAGTGGTCTCGTTCCCCGCACCCGCGGTCCTGGCCGAGCTGGCCTCGGAGGACGGCCTGGCCGACTTCCGCGTCGCCCGCCTGCGCTCCATCGCCCAAGCCACCGCCGACGGCCGCCTCGACCCTGCCGAGCTGCGCGCGCTCCCCATTCCCGACGCCCTCGCGCACCTGCGCGCCATCCCCGGCATCGGCGCCTTCTCCGCCGAACAGATCCTCTTGCGCGGCGCGGGGCACCCCGACCTCTTTCCCCGCGCCGACGGCCGCCTCCACGAAGCCATGCGCGACGAGTACGGCCTCCCGGCCACCACCCCGGCCTCCGAACTCATCCCCCTGGCTGACGACTGGCGCCCCTACCGCAGCTGGATCGCCTTGCTGTTCCGCGGCACCCTCGACGCCGTCCCGCCAGAGCCCGACGCGACTTCCTCGACCGAGGAGGTGGTCGCAGGCTCGGCCGCACGGCGACGCCCGCGCCGGCGCCGCGCTCACCCGGCTGACCGCGGCTTGTGAAATGGCTCGCGTGGACGCGCCGCTCCGGCCGCGGTGGTGCCGCCCTTCAGGGCAGTGACTACCGAGCCGGCCTCGGCGGTGGCTTGGCTCCTCGCGGTCGGCTGGGACCCGTCGGTTGCGGTCCAACGGTGCGTGCTGAGTCCGGGCAGGAAGGTGTGCGGACGCTGAGTGGGGGAGAGGAAGGCGTGCGGGCGCTGAGTCGAGCGGACGAAGGTGTGCGGGCGCAGGGATTGCCTACGGGCACGTTCTGCGGGCATAGCCTGCCGCGCGACCGGTGCCGGGCAGGGGGCGATGGTGGGCGTCGCAGCCGCAGCCGCAGCCGCAGCCGCAGCCGCAACCGGAGCCGGAGGCGCAACCGGAGCCGGAGCTGGAGCCGCGGGCGCAACCGCAGCCGCAGCCGCAACCGCAACCGGAGCCGGAGGCGCAACCGGAGCCGGAGCTGGAGCCGGAGCCGGAGCCGGAGGCCCAACCGCAGCTGGAGCCGGAGCCGCAGGCGCAACCGGAGCCGGAGCTGCAGCCGCGACCGGAGCCGGAGCCGGAGCTGCAACCGCAACCGCAGCCTCAACCGCAACCGCAGCCGGAGCCGCAGCCGCAACCGCAGCCGGAGCAGGGCCGGAGCCGGAGCCGCAAGCTTCGGTCCTGGCCGAGGAGTGGGCGGGCAAGTGAAGGAGGTGGTCAACGGCGCCGTAGAGGCCTGCGCCCCAACCAGCAGATGTCGAAGACGAAGAAGGGAGACCCCATGAAGTGACCCACCCCATACCGACCTCAGTCGGCCCACCGCGCGACGGGCACTAACAGTGGCCAGATGTCGCTTGTGGTGAGGTGTGCGCGTGATTTCGCGTGTGCTCGACGTCTCGTCCGTGGTCACCAGCCAAGCCGTGGCTGGTGGGTGGGAGCGTGCGGCCGGCGCGCCCGGTGCCGTCGAGGCGGCGCTCACGCAGGCGAACACCCCGGCGGCGATCACGCTGGTCACCGGTGGTGTCGCGTTGCTGGTGGTGCTGGCGGGCGGCACGCCGTGGCGGTTCGCGCGCAACGTGGTGACCATCGTGCACGAGGCGGGCCACGCGCTGGCCGCGGTGCTGGTCGGGCGTCGGTTGCGCTCGATCAAGCTGCACTCGGACACCTCGGGCGTCACGGTGTCGCGCGGGAAGCCGGAGGGGCCGGGCATGGCGTTCACGGCGCTGGCCGGGTACGTCGCGCCGTCGGTGCTGGGTCTGCTGTTCGCGAGCCTGGTCGGGCAGGACCTGATCACGGCCGTGCTGGTGCTGGTGGCGTTGCTGCTGCTGGGTGTGCTGATCATGGTGCGCAACGCCTATGGCGTGTTCACCGTGGTCGCGAGCGCGGTCGTGCTGGGGCTCGTGGCGCTGGTCGCGCCGCCCGTGGTGCAGGCGCCGTTCGCGTACCTGCTGACGTGGTTCCTGCTGTTCGGGGGCGTCCGGCCAGTGGTGGAGCTGCAGGTCAAGCGCCACCGCGGCCAGGCGCGCGACTCTGACGCCGACCAGCTCAGCCGCCTCACCGCGGTGCCCGCCGTGCTGTGGGTGCTGGTGTTCGTGGTGCTCACGGTGAGCTGCCTGCTGGCCGGTGCGCTGTGGCTCCTGGAGCCGGTCGTCGCGTGAGGGTGCGTCCCGAGGGCTGAGCCAGTCGTCCCCGGATGTGGGCGGTGCGGCAAACTGGTCCTCTGCCGAACGCGCGGAGGGAGACGACGATGGACGAGGTCGCGAAGGCCGTCGAGGAGTGCGCGCGAGCGGCGAAGCTGGCCGCGCCGTCGCTGGCCAGGGCCACCGAGGAGGCCGTGGACGCGGCGCTGCGAGGCATGGCCGAACGCCTGCAGACGCACCGCGAGGAGGTGCTCGACGCCAACCGGGCCGACGTCGCCAAGGCGCGCGAGGACGGGATGAGCGCGGGTCTGCTCGACCGGCTCACCATCACGCCCGAGCGCCTCGACGGCATGGCCGAGCAGCTGCGGCTGCTGGCCGGCGCGCCGCATCAGGAGCGGTCCGTCGAGGTGTCCACATTGGACGGTGGGCTGCGGCTGATCGAGCGGCGCCGTCCTGTGGGCGTCATCGGCGCGAACTACGAGGCGCGGCCGAACGTGACGGTCGACGTGGCGTCGCAGCTGGTGAAGTCGCGCAACGCCGGGGTGCTGCGCACCGGGTCGGCGGCGTTGGGCTCGGCCCAGCGGCTGCGTGACACGGTGATCGCGCCGGCGCTGGCCGAGGCCGGGATCGACCCGAGCGTGGTGCAGCTGGTGCCGCGCGTCGAGCGGGAGGCCGCGTCGGCGCTGGTGCGGCTGCCCGGGCTGGTGCCGCTGGTGATCCTGCGCGGCAGCGGCGACAGCACGCGCGCGCTGGCCACCGAGGCGGCCGTGCACGGCGTGCGCACGCTGGCCCACGCGGACGGCGGCGGCGTGCTGTACGTCGATGCGGCGGCCGACGCCGGCAAGGTGCGCGACCTCGTGTCCGCGAGCCTCGACCGGCTCGGCGTGTGCAACCGGCTCAACCTGCTGCTCGTCCACGACGACGTGCACGACGCCGTGTGGCCGTCGATCACCGCCGCGCTGGCCGAGCGCGGGGTGACGCCGTCGCTGGCGCCGCACGAACACGCCATCGGCTACGAGTGGGCGCTGGACTCCGACCGCGAGGCGACCGTCACGGTCGAGCGCGTGAGCGGGCTCGACGAGGCCGTGGAGATCGCCAACGAGCGGACGTCGGGCCTCGCGGCGGGCATCGCCACCGAGGACGAGGCGGCGGCCGGCGCGTTCTTCGACGGCTACACCGGCACGGGCGTCTTCTGGAACGCGCCGACGCGGCTGCTCGACGGCTTCAAGCTGCTGGCCGTGCCCGAGACCGGGATCAACCTCGACCGCGTGCCCGGGCCGCGCGGGCCGGTGACCTACACCGACCTGTACGTCCGCCAGTACGCGGTCCAACCCGCATGAGCAGCCGTCCCCATGTCGTGTTGTCCGCCGCCCAGTCGCTGGACGGCTATCTCGACGACGCGAGCACCACCCGGCTGATCCTGTCCAATGAGGACGATTTCGCCGAGGTCGACCGCCTGCGCGCCGACGCCGACGCGATCCTCGTCGGCGCCAACACGGTACGCGCGGACAACCCGCGGCTGCTCGTGCGTTCGGCGGAGCTGCGCAGCGAGCGCGTCGCGGCGGGGCGGCCGGAGCAGCCGATCAAGGTGACGGTGACGAGCACCGGCAAGCTCGATCCGGCGTCGCGCTTCTTCACAGTCGGCGAAGCGCCGAAGCTCGTCTACGCGCCGCCGGCCGCGGTCGACGGCCTGCGCGACGTCGCCACGATCATCGACGCCGGCACCCCGCCCCGGCTCGAGCGCATCCTCGACGACCTCGGCGAACGCGGCGTCCGCCGGCTCCTGGTGGAGGGTGGCGGCGCCGTCCACACGCAGTTCCTCGAAGCCGGCCTCGCCGACGAGCTGCGCCTCGCCATCGCGCCCCTGGTGGTCGGCGACCCGCGCGCGCCGCGCTTTCTCGGCCCCGGCGCGTTCCCGCGCCCGCTGGAGCTGGCCGAACTGCGTCAACTCGGCAACGTCGCCGTCCTCCACTACCGCGCGGCCGCCGAGCCCACCCCGATCGACGTCCTGCGCCTGCGCCAGGCGATCGCGCTGGCGGACGAATGCCCGCCCAGCTCGACGTTCCGCGTCGGCGCCGTCATCGCCGCGCCCGACGGCACCGTGCTCGCCACCGGTCACTCCGGCGAAGGCGAGCCGCACAACCACGCCGAGGAAGCCGCCCTGGCCAAGCTCCGCGCCGACGACCCCAGCCTGGCCACGGCGACCATGTACAGCTCGCTCGAGCCGTGCAGCTCCCGCGCGTCCCACCCGAAGAGCTGCACGCAGCTGATCCTCGAAACGCCCATCCCGCGCGTCGTCATCGCCTGGCGCGAGCCGTCTCTGTTCGTCGAGGCCGAGGGCGTCGAACTCCTCGCCGCGGCGGGCCGCAAGGTCGTCGAGGTGCCCGCGCTGGCCTCCGAGGTCCGCCGCGCCAACACCCACCTGCCCGGCATCCGCCCCTGAGCCTGCCGCCGAACGTGGAACACCGAGTGGTCCACAGTGGATTCACCGTGGACCACCCGGCAGCCGGGGGGACCGGGAAAGCGCTCAGCAGGGGCCGTTGTCCGACCAGACCCCGTCGGGGCCGCCTGCGCCGGGCTCTTCACCCTGGGTCCACCACTTGGCGGTCCACTTGTGGGCGTTGTGGGAGACGGAGTTGCCACCGACGTAGACCGAGGCTTTCTGCCACTCGGGCGCGGTGCAGGTGCCCGGCGGATTGGTGGGCGGGGTCGTCGGCGGGCCGGTCTGCGGCGGCGTCGCGCCGGCGAAGCGGGTGGTGAACTTGGTGAAGTCCCAGTCGTTCTGGGTGACGTTGGAACACACGGCGTTGTCGGTCGTGGTGGTGCACGGGCGGTCGCGGTTGACAGCCCAGTACGTGAAGCGGCCGAGGTGGTGACTGGTCGCATAGTCGTAGACGGTCTGGAAGTCGGCGAGGGTGAAGATCTCCGCGTTGTCGGAGCGGCCGTTCATGCCCGAGAAGCCCTCGTGCGAGTACGCGGTGGCGCTGTCCCAGCCGAGGTGGCTTTCCAGCAGGCCGTGGAAGTTCTCGAGTGCGGAGACTTGCGCCGAGGAGCCGTTGAAGCCGCCGTCGAAGGGCATGATCGAGAAGTTGTCGGGTGTGAAGCCGATGGACTTGGCCTGGTCGAGCAGCTGCGTGCCGAACCAGCCCGTGCCGGCCGACGTGCCGGGCATCGTGACGGACACGAACAGGCCCGGGTTGTCGGCCTGCAGCTTCTTCGCGGCGCCGAGCTCGTTGGCGATCGCCGCGGTGTTCTCGTACTCGGGCTCTTCCAGGTCGAAGTCGATGGCCTTGAGGCCGTACTTCGTCACCACCTGCTGGTAGGCGGCGGCGGTCGCGTCGACGGTGCCGCACGTCTGGCCCAGCTTCGTGCCGCCGTAGCCGCCGACGGACACCGAGACGTCGCCGCCGTTGCCGCGGATGCGGTTCACGACCCCGGCGACCGCGGTGTCGGACGAGACCGCCGACTTGCCGTCCCACGTCGGGCTGCAGCCGCCGCCGTCGGGGGCGAGGATGAAGGCCAGCTGGAACGCCTTCTGCCCGGTCGCGTTCATCACCGTGACCGGGTCGGGCGGGTTGTTGCTCACGGGCATGAGGTACGGCGCCGAGGCGTACCAGTTGTTGCTCAGGGCCGCGGCGGCCGCGGGCTGGGCGTCGGCCGTGGCGGCCAGGGTCGCGGCTGTCCCGAGCACGGCGGCGGCGGCGAGCCCGACGGCGGCCAGTCTGCTTCGTTGCATCTGTCCTCCAGCTGACGAGCGGGGTGCGCTACAGCATTGGACTAGACCAATACGAAGTCAACCCGCCACCCGACGATCGGCGGGCCGCGACGGGCGAAATGTCGGTATCGGCCCCCGGTGTTCACCCTGGCGGCCCAACGCGCCGCCCCGACCGGACGCGGACCAACCGCCCCGTTGGTCCACCGCGGACAGCGCGCCATTGCGCGGGTGACTGCCTTGGCCACGCGGGGGAGACGGAGCGGTTTGCCCGGGGAGCAAGGCCGCAAACGCAAGTCGAAAGCCGCAGCGCGGGCTTGGGCTGCCGGCTGTGGCGAAAGCTGCTGACAACCGGCTGAGGCCACGGCGGAAGCGGTCGCCGGGCCAGGTCCGGACCCCGCCGGGACTAGGCGATCGGTCGGGCGAGGAATGACGTGAGCGCGGCAGCGAACTCCGGGGTGCCGAGCGCGGTGATGTGGTTGCCGGGCACAAGGGTGAACTCGGCGTGGGGCAAGACGGCGGCGAGATCCTCGGCCGAGGCGCGGCGCGGGTCGTCGGCGCCGGCGGTGACCAGGGTCGGGGTGGGGATGTGCGGCAGGTCCGCGGCGGGAGTCGGGACGTGGGTGTCCAGGACGCGGAGCAGGGCCTGGGGGTCATTGGCGAGGGCGGTGATCCAGCGGGCGGCCCGGGCGTCCGGGGTGCCGGGCTCGAGGGGCTCGCCGTTCGCCAGAGCGGTGAGGATGTGGCGGCTCTGGTCGCCGGCCTCAGTGCGCGTGATGACGGACAGGCCTTGGGCCGCCACGATGGCGCGGCCCGGCCGGGCGCCGCGGGCGAGGAGACGCACGACGATGCGGGCGCCGAGGGAGTAGCCGCCGAGGTCGTAGTCGGTGAGGGAAAGCGTGTCGAGCAGGGCGAAGATGTCGTCGGTGAGGACGTCGGGCGGGTAGGCCGCCGGGGTGGTCGGGTGGGCGCTCGCGCCGTGGCCGCGCAGGCCGGGCACCAGGACGCGGTGGCCGCGCGCCGCCAGTGAGGCCGCCGGGCCCTGGTTGAGCCACTGGGAACCCGTCGCCGTGAATCCGTGCAGCAGCACCAGCGGACGGCCCTCGCCCAGCGAGCGGCAGGCAAGAACGGCGCCGTCGCGGCCGGGGTAGTGGAAGACCTGTGCGGTTTCGGTCATGTCGCTTCGCCTCCGGGGAAAAGCGCAGGAGCGCGGCGGCCGCGGTGCACGGGTTCGGTCATGTGGGCACGCCTGGGGAAAGTGCGGCGCGAGCGCGAGGAATGCCTGGAATCGGTCATTGCGGGCACGATCTGGCGGAGGGCGCGCAGAACAGCGGCGTCGCCGACAGGATTGTGCGGGGTGCCGGACACCCTGAGAATCTAACGCTACTCAGCGGACCACGGGGGCGGCCCGACCCGGCGGCGCGGTAGGTGAGGGCCGCCGGGAGGGGGAGGGTGGTCACTCGCCTTCGAGGTCGCCTTCCAGGGTGAGGTAGACGTCGCGCAACTGGGCCATCAGGTCGGGGTCCGGGTCGGACCAGAGGCCGCGGTCGGCGGCTTCGGTGAGTCGCTCGATGATGCCGCGCAGGGCCCACGGGTTGGCCTGGCGCAGGAAGTCCTGGTTTTCGGCGTCCAGCACGTACGACTCGGACAGCTTCTCGTACATCCAGTCGCCGACGACGCCGGCGGTGGCGTCGAAGCCGAAGAGATAATCGACCGTGGCGGCGAGTTCGAAGGCGCCCTTGTAGCCGTGGCGGCGCATGGCCGAGAGCCAGCGCGGGTTGACCACGCGGGCGCGGAACACGCGGGCCGTCTCTTCTCCGAGTGTTCGGGTGCGGACGGCGTCCGGGGTGGTGCTGTCGCCGATGTACGACGCGGGCGCGGAACCCGTCAGCGCGCGAACGGTGGCGATCATGCCGCCGTGGTACTGGAAGTAGTCGTCGGAGTCGGCGATGTCGTGTTCGCGCGTGTCGGTGTTCTTGGCGGCTACGACGATGCGCCGGTAGGACTGCTCCATGTCCTCGCGCGCGGGGCGGCCGTCGAGGTCGCGGCCGTAGGCGAAGCCACCCCACACCGCGTACACCTCCGCCAGGTCCTTGTCGTCGCGCCAGTTGCCGGAGTCCATCAGGGGCAGCAGGCCGGCACCGTAGGCGCCGGGTTTCGAGCCGAAGATGCGGGTGGTGGCGCGGCGGGCATCACCGTGTGTGGCCAAGTCGGCGGAGACGTGGGCGCGGACGAAGTTCTCCGAAGCCGGCTCGGCCAAGCCCGCGACCAGGCGGACGGCGTCGTCCAGCAAAGTGATCACGTGGGGGAAAGCGTCGCGGAAGAAGCCGCTGATGCGCACCGTGACGTCGATGCGCGGGCGGCTCAGCTCGGCCAGTGGAATGGCCTCCAGGCCGGTGACGCGCCGCGAAGCCTCGTCCCACACCGGCTGCACGCCCAGCAGCGCCAGCACTTCCGCGGCGTCGTCGCCGGAGGTGCGCATCGCCGAGGTGCCCCACACCGAAAGTCCCACCGACGTCGGCCACGAGCCGGTGTCCTCGCGGTAGCGGCGCAGCAGCGAGTCGGCCAGCGCCTGGCCGGTCTCCCACGCCAGGCGGCTCGGGATGGCCTTCGGGTCGACGGTGTAGAAGTTCCGCCCGGTCGGCAGCACGTTCACCAAGCCGCGCAACGGCGAACCACTGGGCCCCGCGGGGATGTAACCGCCGTCGAGAGCGTGCAGCACCGCGGAAATCTCGCCCGAGGTACCCGCCAGCCGGGGGACGATCTCGGAAGCCGCGAACGTCAGCACCCGCGAAACTTCCGCGTCCGCGGTGCCCAGAACTTCAGAGACCACGGCGGGCGCGGCCGACGCAGCCCACGAACGCGTTTCCATCGCCACCACCAGCGACCGCGCCGTGGTCTCGATCGCGTCCACTTCGGACAGCGAGGCGTCGGAGTTCTCCTTCAGCCCCAACGCCGAACGCAGCCCCGGCACCGCCCCCTGTTTGCCGCCCCACATCTGCTGGGCCCGCAGCATCGCCAGCACGAGGTTCACGCGCGCCTCGCCGACGGGGGCCTCACCGAGGATGTGCAGGCCGTCGCGGATCTGCGCGTCCTTCACCTCGCAGAGCCAGCCGTCGATGTGCAGCAGGAAGTCGTCGAACTCCACGTCGTGCGGGCGCTCGGCGACACCCAGGTCGTGGTCGAGCTTCGCCGCCTGGATCAGCGTCCAGATCTGGGCGCGGATGGCCGGCAGTTTGGCCGGGTCCATCGCGGCGATGTTCGCGTGCTCGTCCATCAGCTGCTCGAGCCGCGCGAGGTCACCGTAGGACTCGGCCCGCGCCATCGGCGGGATCAGGTGGTCGACGATCGTGGCGTGCGCCCGCCGTTTCGCCTGCGCGCCCTCGCCCGGGTCGTTGATGAGGAACGGGTAGATCAGCGGCAGGTTGCCCAAAACGGCGTCGGGCGCGCAGGACGCCGACAGGCCCGCCGTCTTGCCCGGCAGCCACTCCAGCGAACCGTGTTTGCCCAGGTGCACCACGGCGTGCGCGCCGAACTCCTCCTCCAGCCAGCGGTACGCGGCGAGGTAGTGGTGGCTCGGCGGCAGGTCCGGGTTGTGGTAGATCGCCACGGGGTTTTCGCCGAACCCGCGCGGCGGCTGGATCATGATCACGACGTTGCCCGACTGGAGCGACGCCAGGACGATGTCGCCCTCGGGATTTGCCGATGTGTCGACATAGAGCGAGCCCGGTGCCGGACCCCAGTGCTGCTCCATCGCCTCGCGCAGCTCCGCGGGCAACTCGGTGAACCACGAGCGGTACCGCGCCGCGGGGACCCGGATCGGGTTGCCCGAGAGCTGTTCCTCCGTCAGCCACTCCGGGTCCTGCCCGCCGGCGGCGATCAGCGCGTGGATCAACGCGTCGCCGTCCGGCTGGTCGGTGCCCGTCGGCTCGACGCCGGGGAACGCGTCGGCGCCCAGGTCGTAACCCTGCGAACGCATGAGCCGCAGCAGCTTGATCGCCGACGCCGGCGTGTCCAGCCCCACGGCGTTGCCCACCCGCGAGTGCTTCGTCGGGTACGCCGAGAGCATCAGCGCGATGCGCCGCGACGCGGGAGGCGTGTGGCGCAGCCGCGCGTGCGCCAGCGCGATCCCGGCCACCCGCGAAGCGCGCTCGGCGTCGGCGACATAGCGCGGCAGGCCGTCTTCGTCGAACTCCTTGAAGGAGAACGGCACCGTGATCAGCCGGCCGTCGAACTCCGGCACGGCCATCTGGTTGCCCGCGTCCAGCGGCGACAGGCCCTCGTCGCTCGACGACCACGTCGCGCGGTCGCTGGTGAGGCACAGCGCCTGCAGGATCGGGATGTCGAGCCCCGCCATCTCGGCGACGTCCCACGCCTCGTCGTCGCCCCCCGCGCCGGCCTCCGAGGGCCGCGTGCCGCCCGCCGCCAGCACCGTGACCAGCAGCGCGTCGGCACGACCCAGCTCGGCCATCATCTCCGGCTCGCGGTTGCGCAGCGACGCGCAGTGGATCGGCAGCGCGCGCCCGCCCGCGGCCTCGATCGCGTCGGCCAGCGCGTGGACGAACCCGGTGTTCCCGGACAGGTGGTGCGCGCGGTAGTAGAGGATCCCGACGACCGGGCCGTCCGCCGGACCCGAAGAAGCGCGCTCCAGCACCCCCCACGACGGCAGCTGCGCGGGCGGCTCGAAGCCGTCGCCGGTCAGCAGCAGCGTGTCGGACAGGAACCGGTGCAACTGCGTGAGGTTCTCCGGCCCGCCCTGCGCGAGGTACGCGTGCGCCTCGGCCGCGATGCCCGCCGGCACGGTGGAGAGCTTCATCAGCTCCGCGTCCGGCGTCTGCTCACCGCCCAGCACCACCACGTGCGAGCCCGAGGCACGCAGCGTGTCCAGGCCCTCCTGCCACGACCGCGGCGTGCCCAGGATTCGGACCACGACGATCGGCGCGCCGTCCAGCAGCCCCGGCAGGTCCGAGACGTCGAGCCGGGCCGGGTTCGCGAGCCGGAACTCACCCTGTGAAGCCCGGGCGCTGAGCAGATCGGTGTCCGAAGTGGACAGCAGCAGGATCACGGCGTTCCTCACTCGGGGTGTCCGCGCCCCGGGTCGTCGGTCGCGCGCCGGCGGGAGTTCCTGGCTCCCCGGATCACTCCGGGTCACAGTGGCGGGACCGTCCCGGACTCTCACCGGGTTCCTCCACCTGCCGACGCGTGGTTCGCCACTCACTCTCACGGGCGTGCGAGCCCGCGTCAAGGTGACGTCTCAGACCACGCGCACGGCCACGATCGGCCGCTCGGCCACGCGGTGGGACCGCTGGGCCGTGACGCTCCACGCGTAACCCGCGAACCCGCCCGTATCCGGCGACGCGTGCAAGACCAGGTGCCCGTAACCGGCGCCCTGACCTGTGGGGGAGCGGCTGTCGGGGAAGTCCGGTGACGTGCCGTGCGGGTCGGCGGTGCAATCGGCCACGGGCACGACGTACGACTTGTCCTCGTCCACGACGGGAGTGCCCCGCACCAGCGCGATGTGCCCCGTGTTCGTCGGCCGGCGGTGCCCGTAGTCGATCACCACGAGATCGCCGGGGCGCAGATCGGCGACGGCGTCCACGCGTGCGAAGTGCGGCACCTGCTGCTGTTCGAAGACCCACCGGTACGTGCGCGAAGGCGGGCTCACCGAGCGGAAGTGGGTGGTGAAGAACTCGTCGTCGGCCCAGTCGTAGACGTGCTTGAGCAGCTGGGTCTGGAACGAGGCGCACTGCGTGTGGTTGCGCCGCGGCCGAGTCCAGCTCACGACGTCGGGCTCGCCGGAGGCCTTGTAACGGTTGGCCTCCGGCGAGAGGCGGTCGATGAAGTCCTCGGCGGCGTGCAGGTGGGCGGTCACCCCATCCGTTCTACGCCGACCGGTCGCCGATCCGCGGGAACGGCTCGGTGGAGAAGAGCACCTCCACGGCCACCTCGAAGAACTCCGCGATGCGCAGGGCCAGGTGGAGGCTCGGGCTGTACTCGCCGCGTTCCAGGTACCCGATCGTCTGGTAGTGCACGCCGAGCGCGTCGGCCAGCTGCCGGCGCGAGATCCCGCGTTCGGCGCGCAGCACCGCGATGCGGTTGTAGACGTTCTCGCTCACCGCGGATCACACACGCTGCAGTGCCCTCTCCCGTCGTTCGGCCACCGACGACCCGGATTCCCGCCGCGCCATGCGCCGCAGCAGCACCGGGGCCAGCGCCAATCCGATCACGGCCCACACGACCAGCACGCCGAGGGTCCACCAGGGCCGCCACGACTGCCCGATCTCCACCGCCACGGCCGAGTCCGGCAGCAGCGCCGAGCGCATGCCGAGGCCGAGCCAGTACATCGGGAACACCTGGGCGATGCCCTGCACCCAGACCGGCAGGGCCGTGATCGGGTAGAAGATGCCGGAGATCGCGGTCAGGCCCGTGACCGGCAGCATGACCAGGGCCATCGCCCGCGGGTCGCGGATGAGCGAGCCGATCGCGGCGCCCAGCGGCAGCGTGGCCAGGAGCCTGAGCACCAAGACCCAGATCAGGTCGAGCCACGACCACACGCCGTCCGCGGCCAGCCCGGAGAACAGGAACAGGCACGGCACCAGCACCACGACCAGGCCGGCCACCTGCATGAGCGAGAGCGACACGATCTTGCCGAGGAGGTAGCCGAGCATGCCGTTGGGCGTGGCCTTGGCGCGCAGCAGCGTGCCGTCCTCGCGGTCGATCACGAGCTGGCCGGCCGCGCCCGAGAGGCCGTTGAACACGATCCCGGCGCCGAGCACGCTCGGCACGGTCGCGGTGCCCAGCGAGAACGACGTGCCGGGCAGGTGCGCGTTGCGCATGAAGAACAGCGTGGTCAGGATCAGGACCAGCCAGACCACCTGGCCGAGCACGTCGTCGCGGTTGGTCCACTGCTGGCGGAACTCGGTCAGCCCGCGGCGCAACCCGGTGCGCAGGGCCCTTCGCTTCGCGGCCGCGGCGAACGCCATCGGCGTGGTCATCGCAGTCATCACACACCCGCTTCCACGAGTCCGGCCTCGGCGCGGTGCACCAGGGTCATGTAGGTGTCCTCCAGGGACGCGCGGCGGACTTCCAGGTCGGCCACGGCCTCGCCGTGCTGCTTGAAGAGCTCGAATACGTACTTCGTGGCCTCCGTGGTGGAGTGCACGAAGTGCTGCCCGTCGACGGACCAGCGCACCTCGGCCTCGCCGGAGATCCGGCGGCTGAGCTCGTCGGCGGAACCGTCGGCGACGATCCGGCCGCCGTTGAGAATGAGGATCCGGTCGGCCAGCTTCTCGGCCTCGTCGAGGTCGTGGGTGGTGAGCAGGATCGTGGTGTCCTCGTCGTCGGTCAGGCGGTGCACGAGGTCGTGGAACTCGCGCCGCGCCTCGGGGTCGAAGCCCGCTGTCGGTTCGTCGAGGAAGAGCAGTTCGGGCCGGCCGACGATGCCGATCGCGACGTCGAGGCGGCGCCGCTGCCCGCCGGAGAGCTGCCGGATCTTCTTGTCCGCGTGCGGGGTGAGCCCGACGGCGTCGATCAGCTCGCGCGTGTCCCACGGGCGGCGGATCGTGTCGGTCGAGTAGGGCGCGTAGTACTCGCCGAGGTGCGTCAGCAGTTCGCGCACGCGCCATTTCCCGTGGTCTCGCCAGGACTGGAGCACGACCCCCAGCCGTGCCCGCCAGTCCTCACCGCCGCGCGCGGGATCGGTGCCGAGCACCTCGACGTCGCCCGCCGACCGCATCCGGAAACCCTCGAGGATCGATCGTGGTCGTCTTGCCGGCGCCGTTGGGCCCGAGCAGGCAGAGCACTTCGCCGCGGTAGGCCTTGAAGTCGACGCCGTGGAGCACGTCGTTGGTGCCGTATCTCATGCGCAAGCCCTCGACCCGCAGCACGACTTCCTCTGGATTCCTCAACCGAATCCACCCCCATCGTTTGTGTGCGACGAAATGTAGCATACCTACTACGTACGATCGCAATCCTGCTCAATCCGCAGCCAGCTACAGTGAGCGGCATGTCCAGCCCTGCCCGCGTACGCGCCGACGCCTGCCCCGGCGTCTTCGCCACGCACGACGCGGCGGACGGACCGCTCGCCCGCGTGCGCCTGCCCGGCGGGGTCGTCTCCGCGGAGCGATTGCGGGTGCTGGCTTCCTGCGCCGAAGACTTCGGTGACGGCGACGTGCACCTCACCTCGCGGGGCAACGTCCAGCTGCGTGGGGTGCGGCGGCCCGGCCTCGCGTCGAGGCTCATGGCTGCCGGGTTGTTGCCTTCGCCGACGCACGAGCGGGTACGCAACGTGCTGGCCTCGCCGTTGAGCGGGGTGCACGGCGGGACCGCTGACGTCCGCGGGCTGGCGGGGGAGCTGGACGTGGCCTTGTGCGCCGAGCCGGAGCTGGCCGAGCTGCCGGGGCGGTTCCTGTTCGCGTTCGACGACGGCCGGGGTGACGTCGCGGGTGAAGGCGCCGATGTGTGCTGGCGCGCGGTGACGTCCGACGCGGGCACGGTACTGCTCGCGGGCGTGGACACCGGCTGGTCCGTGCCGCGTGACGAAGCTGTGGCCGCGTTGCTGGCTGTCGCGCGCGAGTTCGCCGCGCAGCGGGGGACGGCTTGGCGGATCGCGGAGCTGCCTGATCCCACCGTGCTGCTGCCCCGGGGATCGCGGGCTGAGCCCGTGGAGCGCCCGGTGCGCGTAGACCCGACCGTCGGGCCGCTCGGCGACCACGGCGTCGGTGTCTTGCCCCGGTTCGGGCAGCTCACGGCCGCGCAGCTGCGGATTCTCGCCGATCTCGCCGACCTCGCCGTCGTCACACCGTGGCGGTCGATCGTGCTGCCGGACGCCGCGCCGGACGCCGTCGCGCGCCTGCACGCGGCCGGCCTGGGCACCGACCCCGCCGCGCTGGAGATCACGGCCTGCATCGGCCGCCCCGGCTGCGCGAAGTCGCTGGCCGACGTGCGCGCCGACGCCGCGCGCCTGGTCCCGGCCGGGGTCCGCGCCCACGTGGCGGGCTGTGCACGGCGCTGCGGGCGGCCGTCGGGCCCCCACCTCGACGTGGTCGCCGAAGCCGGCGGCTACCGTGTCGGCGGACGCCTGCTGGCGGCGTCCCGCCTGGCGGACTCCTTGGTGAGGAAGGAAAACCCGTGATCGACTACCTGGCCGACGGTGCCGAGATCTACCGGCACTCGTTCGCCACGATCCGCGAGGAGGCGGACCTGGCGATTCTGCCGGACGACGTCGCCGGCGTCGCGGTGCGGATGATCCACTCCTGCGGCATGGTCGACCTGGTCGACGACCTCCGCTACTCCCTCGACGTCGTCGAGGCGGGCCGGGCGGCGCTCGAGGCGGGCGCGCCGGTGCTGTGCGACGCGAAGATGATCGCCAGCGGCATCACCCGCAAGCGGCTGCCCGCGGCCAACGACATCGTCTGCACCCTCGACGACCCGAGCGTGCCGGGGCTGGCCGAGCGGATGGGCACGACGCGGTCGGCCGCGGCGCTGGAGCTGTGGCGCGACCGGCTGCCGGGTTCGGTCGTGGCGATCGGCAACGCGCCGACGGCGTTGTTCCGCTTGCTGGAGCTGCTCGAGGAAGGTGTCGGGGCGCCGGCCGCGATCATCGGCGTGCCGGTGGGTTTCGTCGGCGCGGCCGAGTCCAAAGTGGAACTGGCGAAGCGTGCTCCGGCGCCGTACCTGGTGGTGCAGGGGCGCCGGGGTGGCAGCGCGATGGCCGTGGCGGCCGTCAACGCGATCGCGAGCGTGGTCGAATGACCGGCCGGCTCTACGGCGTCGGGCTCGGCCCCGGCGACCCGGAACTGATGACGGTGAAGGCCGCGCGGCTGATCGGCGAGGCCGACGTGATCGCCTACCACAGCGCGCGCCACGGCCGCAGCATCGCGCGTTCGGTGGCCGCGCCGTACCTGCGCGAGGGGCAGCCGGAGGAGCCACTGGTCTACCCGGTCACCACGGAGACCACCGACCACCCCGGCGGCTACGAGGGCGCGATCGCCGATTTCTACGAGCTGAGCGCGAAAAAGCTGGCCGAGCACCTCGATGCGGGACGCGACGTGGTCGTGCTGTGCGAGGGCGACCCGTTCTTCTACGGCTCCTACATGTACATGCACGAGCGCCTCGCCGGTCGCTTCGAGGCCGAGGTCGTGCCGGGCGTGACGTCGGTGAGCGCGGCGTCGTCGGTGCTGAGCCGTCCGCTGGTGCAGCGCGACGAGGTGTTCACGGTCCTGCCGGGCACGTTGCCGGCGCCCGAGCTGGCGCGCCGGCTGGCCGACACGCAGGCCGCGGCCGTGCTGAAGCTGGGGCGCACCTTCGGCGCCGTCCGCGAGGCGTTCGCGGAGGCGGGCAAGCTGGACGACGCGTGGTACGTCGAGCGCGCCACGTGGGGTGAGCAGCGGATCGAGCCGCTCGCCGACGTCGATCCGTCGACGGTGCCGTACTTCTCGCTGGCGTTGCTGCCGAGCCCGGCGTATGCGTCCAGGGTGGACGGTGAGCCGGCGGTGGTTCCTCAGGCGGCGAAGCCGGTTTCCGGCACCGGCGAGGTCGTGGTTGTCGGCCTCGGCCCGGCGGGACCGGAGTGGCTGACGCCCGAAGCGTCGGCCGAGCTGGCCGCGGCGGAACACATCGTGGGCTACGGCCCGTACGTCGCCCGCGTGCCCCAGCGTGCCGGCCAGGAGCGGCACGCGTCGGGCAACCGCGTCGAGGCCGACCGTGCGGTGGAAGCGCTGGAGCTGGCGGCTTCCGGGGCGCGGGTTGCGGTGGTTTCCTCAGGGGACCCGGGCGTGTTCGCCATGGCCTCCGCCGTGTTGGAACAGGTCGCCGCCGGCCGCGGTGCCGGCGTGCGCGTGCGCATCGTCCCCGGGGTGACGGCCGCGCAGGCAGCCGCTTCCCGTGTCGGTGCGCCGCTGGGTCACGACTACTGCGTGCTGTCCCTTTCGGACCGCCTCAAGCCGTGGGACGTCATCGAACGCCGCCTGGACGCCGCGGGCGCGGCCGACCTGGTGCTGGCGCTGTACAACCCGGCTTCGCGCACTCGCACGACCCAGCTGGCCACCACGCGGGAAGTCCTGCTGCGCCACCGTGAACCGGCCACTCCGGTCGTCGTGGCGCGTGACGTGGGCGGGCCGGAGGAGCGGATCACGGTGACCACCCTGGGCGAGCTGGACCCGTCCACTGTGGACATGCGGTGCCTGCTCATTGTGGGCTCGTCGAAAACGGTGGCGCAGGAGGGCCTGGACGGCACGACGGTCGTCTGGACGCCGCGCAGTTACCCATCCGACCAGAAGTAGGCGGGCACCCAGCAGGACGTTACCTTGTTGGACAACCATTCCCGCCGTGACTGTGGTCGGGTCGATAACCAGCAGCAGAGCTACGCCTGACGCTTCTCCTGCCACCGCGCGACGGCGGTGCGCACGGCTTCCTCGTCCTCGGAACCGTGCGCACCGGACGCGCCCGCGGCACCGACGATCACGTCGCCCTCGGTCACCAGCACGCCGCCGGCTCGCGGCACGAAGTCGCCGGAGTACAGGTGCTGGATGCTTTCGACGATCTCGCCGGGCAGGGAGATCTCACCGGAGGGCTGCAGCATCCGCAGGGCGGTGCGCGCCTTGGCCACGGCGACGCGGCTGGTGATCGGCATGCCACCGTCGGAACGGCGCAGCACGATCACCTCACCGGCCACGTCGATCACGGCCACTGCCAGCGGCGGGAAACCCCGCTCAGCGCCGACGGCCAGCGCCGTCCGCACCAGCTCATCGGCGTCGGCCAACGTCAATCCGGGAAGTCGAGGTTTATCAGCCACGACAACGAACCTAGCCACGGTCGTCGGTAGCGTCAAAGCGGCTCAGCCGTCGCCGCCGCGGAGGTAGAACCCGGGGATGTGCCCGAGCGACCGCCGGAACACATCGATGAACGCGCTCGCCGTCGCGAAGCCGCACTCGCGTGCGACGGTCGTCACGGGCGTGTCCTCGGCGAGCAGCCGCAGCGCGTGGTAGAGCCGCAGCAGGGTGCGCCACTGCGGGAACGTCATGCCGGTGTCCTGCCGGAACAGCCGCGTCAACGTGCGGCCGCTCGCCCCCGCCTGGCGGCCCAGCGCGTCGAGCCCGCGCGAGTCCGACGGGTCGGCCTCCAGCAGCCGGCAGACCGCGGCCAGGCGTGGATCCCGGGCTTCCGGCACGCGTACCGGCCGCTCCTCGGCGGCGGCGAGCTGGTCGAGCAGCACCGCGCGCATCCGCCGCCCGACCGGGCTGTCGCGATCGTCGGCGAGCGCGGTGTAGGCGACGAGGAGTTCTCGCAGCAACGGGGAGACCTCCAGTGCAGTCGGCTCGACCAGGCCCAGCGGGTTGAGCGCGCGGGCGAGGCCGACCAGGTGGATCCGCGTGACGCCGTATGCGCGGCGGGCGTGCACGGTGCCCGCCGGGACCCACAGCGCGCGGTGGGCCGGCGTGATCCACCGCGAGGTTGCCGTGTGCACCCGCGAGCACGCCGCGGCTCGCGTAGACGACCTGGTTCTCGTCGTGCCAGTGCGCCGCGACCGCCTCAGTGGTCTGGAGCTCGCGGCTCGAAGGTGGGCGCCGCGGGCAAATGGCGAGAAATCGATATAGGTCGGCAGAATAACGGAATCGGGACCACCTCGGCCGGTGCGACGATCCCCGAATGACTTCAACGAACTCCCGGTGGCCGATGGTGATGCTCGTCGTCGGCCACGCGGTCGACGACCGCTACCAGGGCGCCGTGCCGGCCCTCGTCCCGTTCCTCGTGGCCGAGCGCTCCTACGGTTACCTCGCCGCTTCCCGCATCACGCTGGCCGCGACGCTGCTGTCGTCGGTCGTGCAGCCGCTGTTCGGTGTGCTGACCGACCGGCGGGCGCTGCCGTAGCTCGTCCCGGCCGGCATGACGGTCGCCGGTGCCGGCACGGGTTGTCCGGTCTCGGGAACTCGTGTGCGCTCACGTGGCTGGCCATCGCGTTGTCCGGGCTCGGCGTCGCCGCGTACCACCCCCGAATCGGCGCGGCTGGCCCGCCGGGTCGCGCGGCGCGGGCACGTCGGCATGAGCTGGTTCTCCTTGGGCGGCAACGTCGGTTTCGCGCTCGGCCCGATCCTCGTCACGCCCGTGCTCCACCTCGGCGGGCTCGGCGCGACCCCGCTGCTGGCGGTCCCGGCGCTCGCCGCGGGCCTGCTCACCGTCGCCGTGCTGCGGAAGCTGCAGGGTCCCCTCGCCGCCGCGAGCCACGCCGCCGCGGCCGGGCGCGACGACTGGCGCCAGTTCGCCCGGCTGACGATCGTGGTCGTCGCTCGCTCGATGGTGACGTTCGGGCTGAACACGTTCCTCGCGATCTGGGTCGCGCAACGGGTCGGCGGTGGTCCGACGGCGGGTGGGGCCGCGCTGGTCGTGCTGTTCGGCGCCGGCGCGGCGAGCACCCTGCTCGGCGGAGTGCTGGCCGAACGCTGGGGCCGCATCCGCACCCTGCGTGTGGCGTACCTGGTCGCGATTCCCGCCGTCGCCGGCGTCGCGCTCGTGCCCGGACCCGCGGTGTACGCGCTGGTGGCGCTGACCGCCGTGGCCACTTACGTCCCGTTCTCCCTGCACGTCACCCTCGGCCAGGACTACCTGCCCCACCGCCACGGCACGGCCAGCGGCGTCACCCTCGGCCTGGCGGTGAGCGTCGGCGGCCTGGCCGCGCCCGCGGTCGGCGGGCTCGCGAACGCGGCGGGCCTGCAGTGGGCGCTGCTGTCGCTGACCGTGCTGCCGGTGCTCGCCGCGGTCGCGGCCCGCGGGCTGACCGAACCGCACCACGAGGACCGTCCACAGGAGACGGTCAAGGCGTGAGGGTCAGCGCGTCGGGTCCTTCCCGTTCGGCTGTGCCGGCCCCGGTCCCGGAGACCACCAGCCCCACACCGTTTTCCGGCCGTGCTGCACCGTGGGCGCGATGCCTTCGCTGAACGGCTCCACCTGCAGCAGCTGGCCCCACGACTGGCTCGGCTGGCCGATCAGGTAGCTGGGCACCTCGGGTTCCTTCGCCACCTCCTCGAGCCAGCCGATCGGCCCGCCGTTGGTGGCCGACGCCCATTGCGCCTCGTCGGCCAGGGCGCCGGCCGTGATGCGGTAGTCGGGGACCTGCGAGATGCCGTCGTGGGAGGTCACGGGATTCGCGCACGGGTAGACGAACGATGCGGGCCAATCGATGTACACGGACTTGCCCACGAGTTTGTCCGTCAGCGTCGTGAAGGTCGGCACGCGCGGGGCGGACGCGGCGATCCAGCCGTCCTCGGTGAGGTCGTTGTCGACGATGTCCACGCGCACCGACGTGGTCTGCGGCGGCAGGTCGCGCAGGTTGATGCGGGTGTCGTTCCAGCCGCCGGTGCCGGCGCCCGGCGGAAGGGCGAACTGGCTGCGCAGCACCTTGACGCCGTCGGCCGTCACCACGCCGTAGTCGAGGCTGACCGACGCGGGACGCCGCGGCTGGCCCGCCGTCGCGATCACGATCTGGCCGTCGGCGGGTTTGTCGGCCAGCGCGTACCACTCGCTGCGCAGCCGGCCCGCGCGGTTCTGCTCGAAGTAGCTGCTCCACATCGGCACGGTGTCGGGCGTGAAGCCGTGCGGGGGCTCGGAAAGCGGGTCGTCCTCTTCGGTGGGACGCGGGTGGAAGCCGGTCTGCACCTGGCCGTTGCCCTGATCCGGGTTCGGCAGCGGCGACTCCTCCTGTTTCGCCGGCACGGTCCGCTGCTCGGGCTGCGGGTGCAGGACACTTTTCGCCGCGTCGGTCTCCACCATCACGTGGTCGGACAGGTTGCAGCTCTTGCCGAACAGGTGCCCGAAGTCGGCGGCGCCCAGGCTGTAGCTGCCCCGCTGGATGTAGATCGCCGCCGCCATCGTGTAGAACTCGCCGGCCGCGACCAAGCCGCAGACCACCACGAGCGACAGCGAACCCAGCCGCAGCGACCGGCCGCGTTTTTCCTGCGGCGCGGGCGCGCCCGGGCGGTGGGCGCGGATGTTCTCCACGAACGCGTAGATCCCCGCGATCGCCGCGGCCACCAGCAGGATCGTCGACAGCGGGATCCCGGCGATCGACGGCGCCAGCCCGGTCCACGGCACGCCCAGGCGCGAAACGAACCAGTACGTGTTGGGTCCCGTCGCGGCGAGCGCGCCGACCACGAGCAGCCCCGCCAGGAACGTGGCCCGGTTGCGGTTCGAGCGCAGCACGGTGGAACTCGTCGCCAACGCGGTCAACGCCGCCATCGACGCCCCGACGGCCGCGAACGCGCCGAAGTGGTGCGTCCACTTCGTCGGCGTGAGGGCCAGCAGCAGGAAGAACAACGCGGTGGTGCCGATCAGCCGCCGGCTCGGCCCGAGTGCCGCGCCCGGGATCCGGCCGCGCCGCAGCAGCACGACCAGGCACGTCACCGTGCACAGGACCACCAGCAGCACCGGGAACCGTCGTGGCGCGGACCCGTCGGGCAGGTTCTCGAACAGCAGCTGGTAGCGCGCGAGCTCCTGGAACCACGACAGGTTCGGCCCCACCTGCGTGCGGATGCGCGTGGCTTCCTGCACGGTCGCGAACGTCTGGTCCGCGAACACCACCACGAGCACGAGCAGCCCGGACGCGGCGATCGGCGCGAGGATCGGGAGCCAGCCACCGGCCGCGCGCTGGCGCACGAGCTTGAACAACGGCCGCGCGGCGACCAGGAACGGCGCCACCGCGATCAGCCCCGTCGGCGTCGCGGCGAGCGTGAACGCGGCCGCGGTGAGGCCGAGGCACAGCGGCAGCAGGCGGCGCGTCACCAACGCGCGTTCCACGGCGCAGATCGCGAGCAGCGAACCCAGCGCGGCCACGGGTTCCGGCCGCACGCCGTTGTTGTAGGGCATCCACCAGACGAGGAACACGGCCGCCGCGGCCCAGCCGGCCGCGCGGCTGCCGCGCACCTGCGTGCCCAGCCGGGGCATCACCTCGCGACTGATGAGCAGCCAGCTGATCACGCCCACCAGGTACGAGGGCAGCCGGATCCACGGCGGCACCGTGCTGACGTGCGTCATCAGCTCGTAGAGGTGGTAGAACCAGCCGAACGGCGCCTCCGCGACGCCGAACCAGCGGTGGTAGTTGGTCAGGAAGCCCGTGGACTCCGTGACTCTGGCCATCGTGAGGATGTAGCCGTCGTCCGAGGTCACCGGTCCGATGAACACCCACGCGCCGAGCGCGAGGATCACCGTCGCGTCGCGGCCGGTCAGGCGCCACCAGCCCACGGGAGCCCAACGCGGCGCGCGCCGGGCGAACCCGGAGTCCATACGCCACACGGCGATCAGGCAGGCGACGAACGCGAGCACGCCGAGGATGCCGACGCCGATCTTCAACGCCGTCGGCGAAGTCTGGTAGCGGGTGTCCGGCACGACCGTCACGCGCAGGCCCGCGATCGGGTCCTTCGCGGAGCTGATCGAGGAGTAGATGCCGACCACGCGCGGGCGGACGTCGCCGGTCGTGTGGAACACCGTCGTGCCCGCGACGGCGAGCGTCATCTGCGTGGCGTCCGACTTCAGCGTCACTGTGCAGCCGGCCGGCGGCAGTGGCTGCTGCGTGATCTGCTGGCCCTGGCTGGACGCGAGCAGCACGCCGTTGTCCACGCGCAGCTGCAATCCGACGCCGTTGCCGGCGCGCGGGTCGGTGCGCCCGTCCGGCACCGTCGCGAACAGCAGCGCGGGACCGTTCGTGCGCGCGTCGAGCGACTTGACCGTGGCGCACGGAATCTCGGCCTCGAGGTCCTGGGCCCAGTACCCGGTCAAGGGCGCGTTGACGGACCGGGTGTCGGAGCCGGTCGGCCAGCCGACCAACGCGGTGTCCTGCACGACGGGCAGGAACGGATAGGCCAGGGCGCACAGCGCCGAAAGCAACCCCAGCGCTACGGCAATCGGACGCATCGGGAGAAGTTATCCGGTGCGCCGCAGGGGCTACGAAGGCCCCTCACTGCGGGGCGTGAATCGCTCGTGGTGCACGGCGTTGGCCAACGGCGCGCGGGTGCGCCAGCCGTGGCGTTCGAGGTCCGGGACCTCGGCCAGCGCGGTCACGGGGCCGACGCAGAGCCAGGCCACGGGCCGGATTCCGGTCGGGATGCCGAGCAACGACGCGAGGAACGGCTCGCGGTAGAAGCTCACCCAGCCGACACCGAGGCCCTCGGCGGTCGCGGCCAGCCACAGGTTCTGGATGGCGAGGCAGACCGAGTACAGCCCGGCGTCGGCGATCGCGTGCCGGCCCAGCACGGCGGGCGCGCCGCGTTCGGCGTCGTAGGTGACGACGATGCCGAGGGTCGACTCGCGGATGCCCTCGATCTTGATGCGGGAGAACGTGTCGGCGCGTTCGCCGGCCAGCTCGGCCGCGAACACGTCGCGCTCGTCGTGCACGTGCTGGGCGAAGGACTCGCGCGTGGCGGAATCGCGCACGAGCACGAAGTCCCACGGCTGGCTCAGACCGACGCTCGGCGCGGCGTGCGCGGCTTCGAGCACGCGGATGAGCACGGCGTCGTCGATCGGCTCGCCGGTGAACTCGCCGCGGACGTCGCGGCGGCGGCGAAGTACTTCGTAGAACTCGTCGATCATCGGCGCAGCACCCATTCCACGGCTTCGGCGACCCCCGCGACCTCGGCGGTGGCCGGGCGCGGCGGGCGGCGCACGACGACCACCGGCAGGCCCCGCTCGCGGGCGGCGGTGAGCTTCGCAGCGGTCATCGGGCCGCCGCTGTCCTTGGTGACGAGAACGTCGATGCGGTGCTCGGCCAGCAGCGCGCGCTCTCCGTCCACTTCGTACGGTCCGCGATTCAGCAGGACCTCGTGCTGCCTCGGCAACGGCGGCTCGGGCGGGTCGACGCAGCGGATGAGGAACCACAACGCGTCGAGCTCGGCGAACGCGGCGAGCCCCTGTCGTCCGCTGGTCAGGAAGACGCGGGAGCCGAGGCCGGGCAGCAGTTCGGCGGCGGCGCCGAGGTCGTCGGCCCAGTGCCAGCGGTCGCCTTCGGCGGGTTGCCAACCGGGCCGGGCGAGCCGCAGCAGCGGCACGCCGATGGCCGACGTGGCGGCGAAAGCGTTGGTACCGATGCGTTCCGCGAACGGATGGGTCGCGTCGACAACCGCCGCCACCTCGTGCTCACGAAGCCACGCGGACAGCCCTTCGACACCACCGAAACCCCCGACCCGCACCTCGCCGACGGGCAGCCGTGGCCGGGCGACCCGCCCGGCGAGCGACGACACCAGGGCGACCCCGCGCGAGTGCAGTTCGGCCGCGAGCGCCCGCGCCTCGGCCGTGCCGCCGAGGATCAGCACGGTCATCCGCCGTAGCCCACGGCCGCGCGCCAGCGGTCGAGCGTGCGCATGTTCGCGAGCGTCTCGGCCCAAGTCAGCTCGGGTGCCTGCCGGTTGTCCACGTGGGCGGCGACGTGGTCGGCCTCGCGCGCGAACACACTCTGCGTCGCCTCGATCTCGATCACCTCGGGCTCGCCGCCCCCCGGCGTCAGCACGATCTGCGACGACGTCGCCCGGCGCATTTGCGGCAGCCAGGCCGGTTTCGGCACGTGGATCTGCCCGGTGGTGCCGTAGATCCGGATGTGGTCGTCCTGCGTGAGCCGGTAGCCGCAGGACAGCTGCGCGATGATGTCGCCCGGCAACCGCAGCAGTCCCATCGCGAACTCGTCGACGCCGCGGTCGGTCAGCCGCGCCATCCCGGTGACGGTGGTGGGCTCCACGACGTCGATGCCGGTCGCCGCCTGCGAAACGAGCCGCGCGAGCGACGTGCAGTAGCAGCCCACGTCGAGGATCCCGCCGCCGCCGAGCGCCGGGTCGGCCAGCCGAGGGGCGTCGTTGGCGCCGGTGTCGAAGCTGAACGAGACGTCGACGGCCCGGACCTCACCGATCGCGCCGCACGAGATCAGCTCGACGAGCCGGCGCGTCTGCGGGTGCAGGCGGTACATAAACGCCTCCATGAGGAAGACGTCGTGGCGGCGCGCCGCGTCGATCACCTTCTCGGCCTCGGCCGCCGTGACCGTGAGCGGTTTCTCGCACAGCACGTGCTTGCCGGCTTCGGCGGCGCGGATCGCCCACTCCGCGTGCATCGGGTGCGGCGTGGCGATGTAGACGGCGTCGATGTCCGGGTCGGCGAGCAGGTCGACGTAGGAGCCGTAGGCCTTCGGGATGTCGAAGCGGGTGGCGAACTCGCGCGCCCGGTCGGCCGAGCGGGCGGCGACGGCTTCCAGCGTGCCGTGTTTGCTGAGCTCGACGCCGGTCGCGAAGTCGGCGGCGATCGATCCGGCGGCCAGCAGGCCCCAGCGTAGGTCTGTCACAGTGACTCCGGTTGGCTCGCGCGGTCTCGGGTGCTCGAATACAGGAAGCTGTCGGGGAATCCTCCGGCTGCGAGCACCTGGCCGACGAAGATGGTGGCCGCGCGCGTCATTCCGGCTTCGCGCGCCTGCGCGGCGATGTCGGTGAGCGTGCCGCGCACGACGGTCTCGCCCGGCTGGCTCGCCAGCGCCACGACGGCCGCGGGGCAGTCGGCGCCGTAGAACGGCACGAGCTCCTCGGTGACGCGCTCGATGTGGTTGATGGCCAGGTGCAACGCGAGTGTGGTGCCGCTGCGGGCGAAGTTCGCCAGCGTCTCGCCCTCGGGCAACGCCGTCGACCGCGCTTGCGCCCGCGTGATCACGAGGCTCTGCCCGATACCGGGCACGGTCAGCTCACGGCCCAGCACGGCGGCCGACGCGGCGAACGCGGGCACACCGGGGACGATGGCGTAGGGCACTCCGGCGGCGTCGAGGCGGCGCACGGTTTCCGCCACCGCGCTGTAGAGCGACGGGTCGCCGGACACCAGCCGCGCGATGTCGTGGCCCGCGCGGTGGGCCGTGATCAGGCGTTCGACGATCTCGTCGAGGCTCAGGTTCGCCGTGTCGACGCGCTCGGTCTCGGGCGCGCAATACGCGAGCAGATCGGTCGGCGTCATGCTGCCCGGGTACAGGCACACACCGCAGCGCGCGAGCAGGTCGCGGCCACGGACGGTGATGAGGTCGGCCGCGCCGGGGCCGGCGCCGATGAAGTGAACGGTCATCTCGAACTCCAGGACGTCACGGTGCGCGACGGGGTCCACCCCGTGAACCCGCCGAGCGGCTGCGCGTGGTCGACGGTGACCCTCGTCAGCTCACCACCCCGGCTCGCGTAGGCGTTCGCCAGGATCTGTTCTGCTTCCAGCGTGACACCGTGGGCGACCACGCGGGCACCGGTGGCGAGGCACGCGTCGAGCAGGCCGGGCACGGTGAGGCCGCCGCCGATGAAGACGGCGTCGGGCCCGGGGAGGGTCGCCAGCGCGTCGGGGGCCGGGCCGGTGACCACTCGCAGCTCGGGGACGCCGAGCGTGGCGGCGTTGCGGGTGATGCGCTCGGCGCGCGCGGGGTCGCGTTCGACGGCGATCGCGCGGTTGAGGGGGTGCGCGCGGGACCATTCGATGCCGATGCTGCCCGCGCCCGCGCCGACGTCCCAGAGCAGCTCGCCGGGGACGGGCGCGAGGTGGGCGAGGGCGGACGCGCGGACGTCGCGTTTGGTGAGCTGGCCGTCGTGCTCGAACGCGCTGTCGGGCAGGCCGGTGAGCGGGAGCGCGGGGCCGGCGCAGACCAGGGCGAACACGGTGAGGGGGCCGGGTTCGTGCGTCCAGCCGTCGGCGACGTGCTCGTCTTCGGCGCCGAGGTTTTCGAGGCTGGTCAGGGTGGATTCGCCGTAGCCGCGGGTCCGGAGCAGTTCCCGCAGGTCGGCCGCGTTCGCGCCCAGCACCAGCACCTTCCGGCGCGGCGCGAGCACGCGGGCCACGCGGTCCACGACGCGCCCGACCACGGTGACCACCTCGGTCTCCTCGAACGACCAGCCGAGCCGCGCGCGGGCCAGCGTCACCGACGAGAGCGCGGGCAAGACGTCGATCTCGTGGCCGCGGTCGCGCAGGGTCGTGCCGATGCCTGAGAGCAGAGGATCGCCGCTGGCCAGCACACAGATCCGGCGTCCGGCGTGCTCGGCGAGGACGTCGTCGAGCCCGGGCAGCAGCGGGCTCGGCCACGGCTGCGTGCGGACGCCTTCGGGCAGCATCGCGAGCTGCCGCGGCGCGCCCAGCACGACGTCGGCTTCGAGCACGGCTTTTCGCGCTTTTCCGCCCAGCCCCGCCCAGCCGTCGGCCCCGATCCCGACCACTGTGAGAGGTGATTTTTCGCGCACGTTCACCCACGCTAGACGACGCGTTTCCTGTGCGATGATCGGCCGGACGCCGACCACGAGGAGAGCTCTTGAAGCCGTACCCGTTCACCGCCGTCGTCGGGATGCCGGACCTGCGCCTGGCGCTGATCCTGTCCTCGATCTCACCTGCCGTGGGCGGCGTGCTGGTGCGGGGCGAGAAGGGCACGGCGAAGTCGACGATGGTGCGTGCGCTCGCCGGTCTGCTGCCCCAGCTCGACGTGGTGGACGGCTGCCGGTTCTCGTGCGATCCCGCCGCGCCCGACCCCGTCTGCCCGGACGGTCCGCACCCGGCGGGCGCGCCCGCGCACCGGCGGCCGGCGCGGCTGGTGGAGCTGCCCGTCGGCGCGGCGGAAGACCGGGTCGTCGGGTCGCTGAACCTGGAGAAGGCGCTGTCGGAGGGCGTCACGGACTACCAGCCGGGTCTGCTGGCCGCGGCGAACCGGGGCCTGCTCTACGTGGACGAGGTCAACCTGCTGCACGACCACCTCGTCGACACCCTGCTCGACGCCGCCGCGATGGGCCGCGCGACCGTGGAGCGCGAGGGCGTGTCCGTGTCGCACGCGGCGCGGTTCGTGCTGATCGGCACGATGAACCCCGAGGAAGGCGAGCTGCGGCCGCAGCTGCTGGACCGGTTCGGGCTGACCGTCGAGGTCGCGTCGAGCCGGGAGCCCGAGCAGCGCGTGGAGGTGGTCCGCCGGCGCCTCGCGTACGAGGCGGATCCCGACGGGTTCGTGGCCGCGTACGCCGCCGAAGACTCGGCCCTGGCCGCGGACATCGAGGCGGCACAACGGCTTCTGCCCGCGGTGAAGCTGCCCGACGACGCGCTGCGGCAGATCGCCGAGGTGTGCGCGTCGTTCGAGGTGGACGGGATGCGGGCCGACATCGTCACGGCGCGCACGGCCGTCGCGCACGCGGCGTGGGCCGGGCGCAACGAGGTGACCACCGAGGACGTGCGCGTGGCCGCGCGGCTCGCGTTGCCGCACCGGCGCCGCCGCAACCCGTTCGACGCGCCGGGGATTTCCGAGGAGCAGCTGGAACAGGCGTTGCAGGACGCGCAACCGTCCGAAGATCCCGGTTCCGGCCCGGAGGACGACGGGCCCGGCTCGGGTTCCGGGTCCCCGAGCGCCGAAGGTGAGCAGCCGCCGGGGGACCAGCCGGCGCCGCCCCAGCAGCAACCGCAGCAGCAACCGGGCGACGGGACGGGTTCCGGACCACAGAACACGGTCGGTTCCGGCGAGACGTTCCGGGCGCGCGTGTTCCGCGTGAAGGGAACCGGCGAAGGCGAGCGCGGCCGCCGGTCGCGGGCCATCACCGACACCGGCCGCACGATCGGGGTCCAGCCACCGAGCGTCCGCGACGGCCGGCCGCACCTCGTCGCCACGATGCGTGCCGCCGCCCCGCACCAACGGTCCCGTGGCCGAAGCGGTCCCGGACTGCTGGTGCGTTCGCAGGATCTGCGGTTCGCGCTGCGCGAAGGGCGCGAAGGCAACCTCGTGTTGTTCTGTGTGGACGCGTCGGGCTCCATGGGCGCGCGCACGCGGATGCGGGAGGTGAAGACGGCGGTGCTGTCGCTGCTGTTGGACGCCTACCAACGGCGTGACAAGGTCGGGCTCGTCACCTTCCGTGGTGACTCGGCCGAGCTCGCGCTGCCGCCGACGATCAGCGTCGAGGCCGCGGCCGCGCGGCTGGAAGGACTGCCGACGGGCGGCCGCACGCCGCTCGCGGAAGGGCTGCTGGAAGCGGCGCGCGTGCTGCGAGTGGAGGCGATCCGCGATCCACGCCGGCGTCCGCTGGTGGTTCTTGTCACGGACGGGCGGGCCACGAGCGGAGCCGACGCCGTCGCACGCTCGCAGGCCGCGGCGGGGTTGCTGGCCGGCGTCACCACCATCGTGATGGACTGCGAGAGCGGCCGTATGCGCCTCGGGCTGGCGGCGGAGCTGGCCGGGCACCTCGGCGCCGAGCACGTGCCGCTCGCCGAGGTCGCGGCCGAGACGCTGGCCTCGGCCGTCCGCGAACACACCGGGAGGGCTGCCTGATGCCGCAAGGGAAACCGGCCGTCGTCCCGCAGGACGGGCTCACCACGCGCCAGCGGCGCAACCGCCCGCTGCTCGCCGTGCACACCGGCGAGATGAAGGGCAAGTCGACCGCCGCGTTCGGCATGGCGCTGCGCGCGTGGAACCAGGGCTGGTCGATCGGGGTGTTCCAGTTCGTGAAGTCGGCGAAGTGGCGCGTCGGCGAGGAAGCCGCGTTCCGTGCGCTCGGGAAGCTGCACGACGACACGGGTGAGGGCGGGCCCGTCGAGTGGCACAAGATGGGCGAGGGCTGGAGCTGGACGCGCAAGTCCGGCACCGACTCCGACCACGCCGCCAACGCGCGCGAGGGCTGGGCCGAGATCAAGCGCCGCCTCGCCGCCGAGACGCACGACTTCTACGTGCTCGACGAGTTCTCCTACCTGCTCAAGTGGGGCTGGCTCGAGGTCGACGACGTGGTGTCCACTTTGGTCTCCCGGCCCGGGCACCAGCACGTGGTGATCACCGGCCGCTACGCGCCGCCGGAGCTCGTCGAGGCCGCCGACCTGGTGGCCGAGATGACGAAGGTCAAGCACCCCATGGACGCGGGCCAGAAGGGGCAGCGGGGGATCGAGTGGTAGCGCGGGTGGTCATCGCCGCGCCCGGTTCCGGGCACGGCAAGACCACCATCGCCGCAGGGCTGATGGCGGCGTTGCGCGCGGCCGGGCACCGCGTGTCGGGCCACAAGGTCGGGCCCGACTTCATCGACCCGAGCTACCACGCGCTCGCCACGGGCCGTCCCGCCCGCAACCTCGATCCGTTCCTGCAGGGTGAGGACCGGCTGGTTCCCCTGCTGCGGCACGGTTCCTCCGACGCGGACATCGCCGTGATCGAAGGCGTAATGGGACTGTTCGACGGCGCCCTCGGCACGGAGGGTTACGCGTCGACCGCTCACGTCGCCCGGGTCCTCGACGCGCCGGTGGTGCTGGTGGTCGACGCTTCGGCCGCTTCGCGCAGCGTCGCGGCGACCGTGCTCGGGTTCGCGAATTACGACACGCGCGTGCGTCTCGCCGGGGTGATCCTGAACAAGCTGGGTTCGCAGCGCCACGAGGACGAGATCGCGTCCGCGTTGGAGGCCACGGGCGTGCCGCTGCTGGGTGCGTTGCGGCGCAACGAGAACGTGCACGCGCCGAGCCGCCACCTCGGCCTGGTGCCCGCGGCCGAGCGCGCTGCCGACTCGCAGCGGGTGCTGCCGGAGCTGGCGTCGTGGGTGGCCGGCGGGGTGGATCTCGAGGCCGTGGTCCGGGTCGCGCGGGCGGCGCCGCCGTTGACTGGTCCCGTGTGGACACCGCCTGGTGACTTCGAGGGACCGCGGACGGTGGTGGCCGCCGCGGCCGGGCCGGCGTTCACGTTCCGGTACACGGAGAACATCGAGCAGCTGGCTTCGCTCGGCGTGGACGTCGTCGACGTGGATCCGTTGCGGGACGAGCAGCTGCCCGAGGGCTGTGCCGGGTTGTACTTCGGCGGCGGGTTCCCGGAGGTGCACGCGGCGGAGCTGTCGGCGAACAAGCCGTTGCTCACGGCGGTGGCGGACGCGGTCGGGCTCGGCATGCCGGTGAGCGCGGAGTGCGCGGGGCTGCTTTACCTGTGCCGTGAGCTGGACGGACTGCCGATGGCCGGTGTCGTCGACGCGACGGCGGTGATGACCAAGCGCGGAAAGCTGGGGTATCGGACGGCGGTTTCGCTGGCGGACAACGTGCTCGCGGTCGCGGGCCAGCGTGTGACCGGCCACGAGTTCCACCGGACGGAGCTCACGCCTGGGGCCGGTCCGTCGCCGGCGTGGGGCTGGGAGCGGACAGTGGACGGGTTCGCTTCGGCTTCGCTGCACGCGTCGTACCTGCATGTGCACTGGGCCGGGTACCCGGAGCTCGCGGAACGGTTCGCTACCCACGTACGCGCCTTTGCCCAGGTGGCTTCGCGTGGCTGACACCTCGGACTACGACCTGCACCACCACGGCGATCGCGAGGTCGGGCCGGGGCTGGTGGACCTCGCCGTGAATGTCCGGCTGCCGCGCCCGCCCGAGTGGTTGCGGCGGGAGCTGGTGTCCGCTGTGGACAGTCTCGCCGCGTACCCCGATCCGTCGGCGGCACAGGCAGCTGTTGCCGCGCGGCACGGCCGACCGGTGGACGAAGTGCTGGTGACGGCCGGTGCGGCGGAGGCGTTCACCCTGCTGGCTTCGGCTTTGACGCCGCGGCACGCGGTGGTCGTGCACCCGCAGTTCACCGAACCCGAGGCCGCCCTGCGCGCTGCGGGTCACGACGTGTCGCGTGTGGTCCTGCCGTCGTCGGACGGTTTCGTGCTGGATCCCGGACTCGTCCCGGCGTCGGCCGATCTGGTGTTCGTCGGCAACCCGACGAACCCGACCTCGGTGCTGCACCCCGCTCACGTACTTCGTGTCTTGGCACAGCCCGGCCGCCTGCTCGTGGTGGACGAAGCCTTCCTCGACGCCATCCCCGGCGAAGCGGAGAGCCTGGCGGGTTCGTCGCTCGACGGTGTGGTCGTGCTGCGCAGCCTGACCAAGACGTGGGGGCTGGCGGGCTTGCGCGCGGGTTACGTCCTCGGCCCGCCTCAAGAGCTGGCTCGGCTGCGGGCCGTCCAGCCGCCGTGGTCCGTGTCGACGCCGGCCGCGGTCGCCACCGTCGCCTGCTGCCGCCCGACCGCGCTGGAAGAAGCGGAAAAGCTGGCCGCCACCGCCGAATCCGACCGTGACTACCTCGTCTCCCGCCTGAGCGGACTGGGCATTCCGGTCCTGGGTGACCCGCGGGGTCCGTTCGTGCTGATCGAGGGTCCCGACGAAGGCCTGCGTTCTCGCCTGCGCTCCGCGGGGTACGCGGTGCGCCGCGGCGATACGTTCCCCGGCTTGGGCCCCCGGCACCTGCGCCTGGCGGTCCGTTCCCGCGAGGTGACCGACGGGTTCGTCGCCGCGCTGGCCCGCTCGCTCTAGCCGGCGAGCACGACGAAACCGTGCGTATCACTCGTTTCGGGTGAGGAACCGCCGGTGCTCCGGTGGCACAGTACCGAGTTTCGCGTCTGGTCCGGCAACGCGCCATCGACCACCGCACCCAGCCCACCGAGGAGACGCATGTCTGTCACGACTGAAGGAGCAGCGCACGATCAAGCGATCCGGCCGTTCACGGTCGAGACGCCCGATGCGGATCTTGATGATCTGCGTGCGCGCATTCTGGCCACTCGCTGGCCGGAAAAGGAACCCGTCTCGGACATCTCACAGGGCGTGCCGCTGGAGACGATGCAGGCGCTCGCCCGCTATTGGGCGACGGAGTACGACTGGCGCAGGTGCGAGGAGAGACTGAAGGCTCTACCGCACTTCATCACCGAGATCGACGGCCTCGACATCCACTTCATCCATGTTCGCTCGAAACACGAAGACGCGTTGCCGCTCCTCGTCGCGCACGGATGGCCCGGCTCGGTCATCGAGCAGCTGAAGATCATCGATCCGCTCACCGATCCCACTGCCCACGGCGCGAGCGAAGCGGACGCGTTCCACCTGGTGATCCCGTCGATGCCCGGCTACGGGTTCTCGGGCAAGCCGGCCGTCACCGGTTGGGGCCCCGAGCACATCGCGCGCGCCTGGGCGGTGCTGATGAAGCGCCTGGGATACGAACGCTACGTCGCCTCGGGCGGCGATTGGGGCGGGCAGATCGTCGATCTGATGGGTGCACAGGCACCGGGAGGCCTGATCGGCATCCACACCAACTTCCCCGGCGCCGTCCGACCCGACGTCGCCCAGGCCGTGCAGTCCGGCGGCCCGGCGCCGCCCGATCTGTCCGACGAGGGAACCCGCCTCTACGAAAAGCTGAAGGACTTCTTCGCGACCGACGTGGCCTACGCACTCGAGATGGGGACCCACCCGCAGACGCTCTACGGGATCGCCGATTCACCCGTCGGCCTCGCCGCCTGGATGCTCGACCACGACTCGGCCAGTCTGGCGCTGATCGCACGCGTCTTCGACGGGCAGGCCGAGGGCCTGACCCGAGACGACGTGCTCGACAACATCACCCACTACTGGCTGACGAACACGGGGGTTTCCTCGGGACGCCTCTACCGGGAGAACAAGCTCGGCTTCTTCGACCCGAAGGGCGTCTCCGTCCCGGTGGCGGTGAGCGTTTTCCCGGACGAGCTCTACCAGGTGCCGCGGAGCTGGGCGGAGGAGGCCTATCCCCGCCTCGTCCACTACAACCGCCTGGACAAGGGCGGGCACTTCGCCGCCTGGGAGCAGCCGAAGCTGTTCGCCTCCGAGGTCCGCGCCGGATTGCGTTCGGTCCGCTAGATGTCGGTATCCGCACGCGTGCAGATGCCCGCACTCGGCGGGGCCGAGTGGCTCAACTCCGGGCCCCTCGGCCCCGCCGAGCTGGAGGGCCGCGTCGTCGTCGTCAACTTCTGGACGCTGACCTGCATCAACTGGCTGCGCCAGGAGCCCTACGTCCGCGCTTGGTCGCGGGCCTATCGCGACGACGGGTTGGTCGTCGTCGGAGTCCACACGCCGGAGTTCTCCTTCGAACACAAGATCGACCGCGTGCGGCAGGCGACGATGGAACGAGGAATCGACTACCCCGTCACGGTCGACAACGACTACGCCATCTGGAGCGCCTTCGGCAACCACTACTGGCCGGCGCTCTACTTCGTGGACGCCCACGGCGTCATCCGCGACCACCACTTCGGTGAAGGACGCTACGAACAGTCGGAGCGCCTCATCCAGCGGCTGCTCGGTGTCGAGCGCGAGCTCGTCTCCGTCGCCGGGCGCGGCGTGGAGGCCGAGGCCGACTGGGAGCACCTGCGGACGTCCGAGACGTATCTCGGCTACGGGCGTGGTGAGCACTTCGCGTCGCCGGGCCGCGTCGGGTTCGACGAACGCCGCACCTACGGGGTCCCGCCGCACCTGCACCTCGGCAACTGGGCCCTCGCCGGAGATTGGACGATCGGGCCCGAGAACGTCGTGCTCGACCGAGCCGGGGGGAGCATCTCCTACCGGTTCCACGCGCGGGACGCGCATCTCGTGCTGTCTCGCGGTGCGGGAGAGCCGATTGTCTTCCGCGTGTTCCTCGATGGCGCGGCTCCGGGCCCGGCACACGGTGTGGACGTCGACGAGGACGGGAACGGCTTGCTCCGGGACGCCCGCCTCTACCAGCTCGTGCGCCAGCAGGGCGAGGTCCGCGAGCGGACGCTGGAGATCACCTTCCTCGAACCCGGCGCCAAGGCGTACGTGTTCACGTTCGGCTAGCGTCGCCGTCGCCGACCGGAACCGGGTGCGGCTCAGACGGCGAGCGTGAGCAGCGTCGCCGCCACCGCCACTTCGACTCCGGCGCCGAGGACGTCACCGGTGATTCCGCCGAGGCGCCGGACGCACCGGGCGAGCAAGGCAGCCGCGACGAAGTACCCGGCGCCGACCGCGGCCACCCCTTGCCACCACGGCAAGCCGGGCGCCAGCGCGGCCAGCGCGGCGGCCACCAGACCGACGGCCACCGCGACCAGCCGCGGCACGGACCCCGCCACCGTCGCTCCGAGCCCCTCCGGCCGGGCGGACGGCACGCCGCGCGCACACGACATCGACAGCGTGCACCGGCCCGCCAGCACGGAGACCACGGCGGCCCCGACGCCGTGGTCCGCCGACACGGCGCCGGTCAAAGCACCGACCTGCACCAGGAGCACGAAGACGAGCGTCGCCACCCCGGTCGGGCCCGAGTCGCCGCGGCGCATGACGTCGAGGGCTTTGGTGCGGTCGTACGACGCGCCGAGCCCGTCCGCGGTATCGGCCAGCCCGTCGAGGTGCAGGCCGCGGCTGCCCAGAGCCACCACTCCCAGCGCGAGGGCGGCGACGGCGAGCGCGGGCAGTCCCACGGCCACGCCGCCGGCCACGACCAGGCCCGCGGCCGCCGCGAGGGGGACCGCCGCGACCGGGCCCAGGACCATCGCCGCCCCGGCCACCCCTCGATCGATGACGCGCGGGGCGGGCACGGGCACGGTGGTCAGGGTGCCGACGGCCAGCCGCAGCGCGTCGCCGAGCTTCACCGGCGCCCCACTCGCAGCCCTCCGGAATCGAGGCACCTGACAGCGGCCGCCGGCCGCCTCGCCGCGCCTCGCCGCGCCGCGGCTGACGGCCACCCGGATCCTTCGAGCCGAGCTCCGGCGGCCCTCACCTCCTCGCGGGCAGCCCTCACGCGAGGTCCGCCAGCAACCCCATGTCCGCGATGATCGCCCGGGCCGCCCGCAGCGTCGGAACGGCCTGCACAGCGCCGCTGCCTTCGCCGAGGCGCAGGCCCAGGTCGAGGATCGGCGTGAGCCCGAGCGCCTTCAACGCGAACGCCTGGGAAGGCTCCGTCGAGCGGTGCCCCGCGAGCCACCACTGCTCGGCACCCGGCGCGATGTCCCGGGCGACCAGGGCGGCCGCGCCGGAGAAGATGCCGTCGAGCAGCACGGGGATGCCCCGCACCGCGGCCTCCACGAGGAACCCCGCGGTGGCCGCGACGCAGGCGCTGCCCAACGCCGTCAGCCGCTCGAACGGATCGGCGACCCGTCCCGCGGCGCGCTGCACCGCGGCCTCGACCACGGCCGTCTTCGCGTCCAACGCCGCCCCGGGCACGCCGGTGCCCGTGCCGACGACCTCGGCCGCGGGCAGGCCCAGCGTGGCCGCGACCAGGGCCGCGCACATCGTGGTGTTGCCGATGCCCATGTCGCCCGGGATGAGCAGATCCGCGTCGGCCTCCTCCGCCGCGATGGCGCGCCCCGCCTCGAACGCGGCGAGCGCCTCACCCGGGGCGAGCGCGTCCTCGACGTCGATGGCGCCCGAGCCGCGGCGGATCTTGTGCGCGGTCACCGAAGCCGGAACATCCGAAGCGTCCCAATCGACCGCGATGTCCGCCACCCGCACGCGAGCGCCGACCTGCGCGGCGAGCACCGTGACGCCACTGCGCCCGGCGAGGAACACCCGCACCATCGCCGCCGTGACCTCACGCGGGTAGGCCGACTGCGCCGACACCCCGTGGTCACCCGCGAAAACGACCACGCGCACGTCGTCCAGCGGACGCGGTGGCACCACGCCGTGGGCGGCGCTGAGCCACGCGGCCAGTTCCTCGAGCCGGCCCAGCGCGCCGAGTGGCTTCACCAGGCCGTCGAGGCGCTCCTGCGCGGCGGCGCGAGCGGCGGCGTCGGGCACGGGAATGTCGAAACGCGGCACGGCGGACTCCTTACGGCAGTTCGAGCACCCGCCCGGCGACGACCAGCAGACTCCGGTCGGACTCGGCGGACACCCGGTTGTTGAGTGCGCCCAGCACATCACGGAACAGCCGTCCGGACGACGTAGCGGGCACCACACCGCTGCCGACCTCGTTGCTCACGGCCACCACGGGCACGCGTGCCTGGGTCCACGCGGCCAGGAAGTCCTCGAGCCGGTCGTCGAGACGGCGCTCCCAGCCCGGCTTGCCCGACCACGCGCCGACCTCGTCGAGCACGCGCGAGAGCCACGTGCCGAGGCAGTCGATGAGCAGCGGGCTCGTCGCCGAGCGCAGCACGGTCGCCAGGTCGGTGGTCTCCACCGTGGTCCAGTGGCGCGGGCGCCGGGCCTTGTGCGCGGCGACTCGGGCGGCCCACTCGGGGTCGTCGTCGCTCGGGGGGAGGCCGGGGGCCACGTACACGAGGTGCGTGTGGTGCGCGACGATCCGCTCCGCGTGCCTCGACTTCCCCGAGCGGACGCCGCCGAGGACCAGCACCTTGCCGTCGTCGCGTCCGTACCGGCGGAGGGTCCGCGCCAGGGTCTCGAGATACCCGGCGAGCCGGTGCGTCAGCTTGGTCATACCCGGCATTCTCGTGCACGCGCTACCGTTCGCCACGTGCCACTCCGACAAGCCGTCACAGCGGCCGGCCTGATCACCGGATATACGGCCGACTCACTCTTCGGTGACCCCCGCCGCGGGCACCCGGTCGCGGTGTTCGGCAGCTGGGCCGGCGCGCTGGAACGCCGCTGGTGGGCCGACTCGAAGCCGCGCGGAGCGGCGTACGCGGCGGTGTGCGCGGGAGCCGCGACGGGCCTGGGCGTGGCCGCTCAGCTCAGCACGCGCCGACGCCCCTTCGCGCGCTTCGCCCTCACCGCCGCCGCGACGTGGGTGGTGCTCGGCGGCCGCGGCCTCGCGGCGGAGGGCCGTGAGATGGCGCGGCTGCTCGACGCCCACGACGTCCCCGGCGCGCGCGCCCGGCTGTCGCACCTCTGCGCGCGTGACGCGACGGAGCTGGAAACCGCCGAGCTCACCCGCGCGGCCACCGAGTCGATCGCGGAGAACACGTCCGACGCCGTGGTCGCACCGCTGCTGTGGGGTGCCGTCGCCGGAATCCCCGGCCTGCTCGGTTACCGCGCGCTGAACACGCTCGACGCGATGGTCGGCTACCGCTCGCCGCGTCACCGCAACTTCGGCTGGGCGGCGGCACGCCTCGACGACTTCGTCAACCTCGTCCCGTCGCGGGCCGGCGCCGTGCTCACGGCGGTGTCCGCGCCGCTCGCGGGTGGGCAGGTCCGGGCGTCGTTTCGGGCGTGGCGGCGCTACGGCTCGCACCACCCGAGCCCCAACGCCGGCCAGGTCGAGGCGGCGTTCGCCGGCGCGCTCGGCCTGCGCCTCGGCGGCACCAACAGCTACGGCGGCGAGATCGAGGACCGCGGCACGCTCGGTGACGGCCGCGCGCCGCAGCCCGTCGACCTGCGCCGCGCGGTGCGGTTGTCGCGCGTGGTCGGCGCGGCCGCGGCCCTGGTGGCAGCAGCGGTGGCGGTGGCGCGATGAGCGGGCTGTTGGTCGCGGGCACGACGTCCGACGCCGGCAAGAGCCTGGTCACGGCCGGGATCTGCCGCTGGCTGGCGCGCCGCGGCGTGCGGGTGGCGCCGTTCAAGTCGCAGAACATGTCGAACAATTCGATGGTCTGCGCCGACGGTGCCGAGATCGGCCGCGCGCAGTGGCTGCAGGCCCGCGCCGCGCGCGTCGAGCCCGAAGCGGCGATGAACCCCGTGCTGCTCAAGCCGGGCAGCGACCGGCGCAGCCACGTGATCGCGCTCGGGAAACCGTTCGGCACGCTGGAAGCCGGCGAGTACGCGACCGGCCGCGCTGGGCTGGCGGAGATCGCGTTCGGCGCGTTCGAGGACCTGAGCTCCCGCTTCGACGTGGTCGTGTGCGAGGGCGCGGGCAGCCCCGCGGAGATCAACCTGCGTGGCGGCGACTACGTGAACCTGGGTTTGGCGCGGCGGTTCTCGCTGCCGGTGGTGGTGGTCGGCGACATCGACCGTGGCGGGGTGCTGGCCGCGATGTTCGGCACGCTCGCGCTGCTGTCGCCGGAGGACCAGGCGCTGGTCGCGGGCTGGGTGATCAACAAGTTCCGCGGCGACGTCGGCCTGCTTCGCCCGGGGCTGAAGAGCCTCGAAGACGTGACCGGCCGGCCCGTGCTCGGGGTGCTGCCTTGGCTCGACCGCGTGTGGATCGACTCCGAAGACGCGCTGGCCGTGGCGGGCTGGCGGCACGAAGCCCCGCGGGGCGGCGGGCTGCGCGTGGCCGTGGTGCGCTTCCCGCGTACCTCGAACGCCACCGACGTCGATGCCCTCGCGGCCGAACCCGGCGTGACAGTGAGCCTCACGGCCGACCCGGACACGGTCGCCGCGGCGGATCTCGTGGTGCTGCCCGGATCGCGGGCCACCGTGGACGATCTGCGCTGGCTGCGCGAGCGTGGCCTCGCGGACGCGGTGACCGCGCGCGCCGGCGCCGGCCGGCCCGTGCTCGGCATCTGCGGCGGTTACCAGATGCTCGCCGCCACCATCCACGACGACGTCGAGTCACGTGCCGGCACCGTCGACGGCCTCGGTCTCCTGCCCACCACCGTGACGTTCGCGGGGGAGAAGGCGCTCGGCCGCCCGGTCGGCGAGTGGCGCGGGCACCGGGTCGAGGCGTACGAAATCCACCACGGCACCGCGTCGAGCGCCGCCGCGGAGTCCTTTCTGGACGGTCACCGCACCGGCTCGGTCTGGGGCACGACGTGGCACGGCGCGTTCGAAAACGACGGCTTCCGCCGCGCCTGGCTCGCGGAGGTGGCGGCTCAGGCCGGCGTCGACTGGGCGCCGGTCGAGGGCGCGCCGGGGTTCGCTTCGCTGCGCGAGGACATGCTGGAACGCCTGGCCGACGCCGTGGAGTCCGAAGTGGACACAGGTAAACTGTTGCAACTGCTGGAAAGCGGCGCGCCGGACGGGTTGCCGTTCGTCCCGCCCGGCGCGCCCTGAACCGCTAGTGCACCACCGGGGCCGTCAGCGTGCCCGACTTGGACTCGAAGGTGCAGACCGCCGAGTGCCCGCGGTGCTGCCACGACCCTTCATCCGGGTAGTACACGGCCATGACCAGGTCCGAAGGCGGCGCGGTGGTCGCGAAGAAGTTCCTCTGCTCGGCCTCGCAGTACTGACGGGCCTGTGCCGACAGCGTCGCGTCGCCGGGGTAGGCGTCCGTGTCGTCGCCCGGCAGCACGACCAGCCCGTAGATCTCGGAGTGGTGCGGCTTGTCGCACGGGACCTTTTCGATGTTGCTGGTCCGTTCGTCGTAGGTGGTGAAGCACTCGCCCTTCTTCGCCGCGAAGACGCTGTTGTCCCTGACGGACGCGGCGGCGTTGTCGGCGGCGGGCGCGAAGCCACCGGTCGCGACGCCGATCGCGATGGCCGCGGCGATAAGGAGCACCCACGCGCCGCTGATGGACAGCCCCGCGATCGCCAGGCCGCGGCCACGCTGGCCCTTGCGCCGGATCTGGACCAACGCGAGGATCCCGAAGATCACGCTCAGCCACAGGGTGGCCGGCAGGAACGCCAGCACCAGCGAGGCGATGGCGAAGCCGTTGGTGTTGCCGGCCGCGCGCGGCGGCGGTGGCGGCAGCGGTGCGTCCTGGTAACTCGGACCCGTCGGCTTGGGCGGCAGGACAGATTCGGACATGAGGGGTCCCCTGAACTTTCTCTGTGGAATCCCCCGACCCGTCAAGAATCCTAACCGGTGCGAGACCGCCTGCACCACAACAATTCAGGCAAGACCGGCGTCGTGCACCAGGATGGCCACCTGGGTGCGGTTGGCGGCCTCCACTTTGGACATGATCCGCCCCAGGTGCACCTTCACCGTGGCCTCGCTCACACCGAGATGGGTGGCGATCACCGCGTTGCTCCAGCCCTCCGCCACAGCCACCGCGACCTCCCGCTCGCGCGAGGTCAACGCGGTCAGCCGCGCCTTCGCGCTCTCCGTGGCCCCGCCTGAGGCGAACTCGCCGAGCAGCCGCCGCGTGATGGCCGGCGACAGCATCGCCTCGCCGCGGCGCACCACGTGCACGGCGCTCACCAGGTCGCGCGGTGGCGTGTCCTTGAGCAGGAACCCGGTGGCGCCGCGGCGCAATGCGGTGTGCACGTACTCGTCGAGGTCGAACGTGGTCAGCACGACCACCGCCGGCGCCTCGGGCAGCGCCGTGACCACGCGGGTCACCTCGAGGCCGTCGACGCCGGGCATCTGGATGTCGGTGAGCACGACGTCAGGCTGATGTTGCGCCACGAGCTCGGCGACGCCCGCACCGTCGCCCGCCTCCGCGACCACGCGGATCTCCGGATCCGACTCGAGGATCATCCGGATGCCGCTGCGCACGAGCACCTCGTCGTCCAGCAGCACGACCTTGATCACCGCAGCGTCCTCCTCATCTCACGCGCCGCCGGCGAGCGGGAACACCGCGCGCACCACGTAGTCACCCGAACCGTCGGGACCGACGCGCAGCGCGCCTCCGGCCAGCGTCACGCGCTCGCGCATGCCGATCACGCCGTAGCCCGCGCCGGGCAGGCCCGCCGAGGCGCCGAGGGCGTTGGCCACCTCGACCACGAGCTTGCCGCTGTCCAGCGACAGCCGGACGCGGATCGGCGCGCCCGGTGCGTGTTTCGCCGCGTTGGTCAGCGACTCCTGCACGATCCGGTACGCCGCCCGGCCCACCTTTTCCGGCACCTGCGGCAGGGGATCGGGCACCTCGGCGTCGACGTCCGCGCCGGCCGCGGCGAGGTCGCCGGCCAGCTGCGCGACGCCGTCGAGCGTGGGGCTCGGCAGTGCTTTCGGCTCGGTCTCGTCCTCGCGCAGCACCCGCAGGATGTCGCGCAGTTCGGTGAGTGCGGCGGCGCTCGACTCGCGGATCACCTCGGCGAGCCGGGCGGTCTCGTCGTTCGGCGCGCGCACGGACAACGCTCCGGCCTGCAACGCGACGATGCTCACGCGGTGGGCCACCACGTCGTGCATCTCGCGCGCGATCCGCCTGCGCTCGGCCGTCACGGCGCGCTCAGCGAGCAGGTCGCGAGTTCGTTCGGCCTGGTCCGCGCGGTCGTGCAGGGCGTCGACCAGCACGGCGCGCTGGTGCATCCACAGGCCCGCGAGCAGCGGCAGGAGCAGCGTCAGGGCCAGGACGAAGCCCACGATCTCCCAGCCCTGGAGGTCGTCGGGCCGGTAGGTGGCCAGCGCCAGTACCAGGTCGGCGCCCACCGCGACCGCCGTCGGCCACTTCGGCCCGCGAAGCGCGGCGACCGTGTAGAGCGTGAAGATCATGGCGATCTCCGTCGTCGGCTCGAACCAGGCCAGCACTGCCAACGCGAGCATCGTGACCAGGGGGAACCGACGCCGTAGCACCAACAGGACCAGCACGGCCACGATCGTGAGCTGCCACAGCGGGGGCCGGGTCACGCCGGCGAGCGCCTCCAGCACGAGCGCGCCCGCGACCGCGATCGCCAGGCAGGCGTCGAGCAGCAGCAGTCGCACGGCGATCACCGTACGACTTTCCGGTTAGCCCGTTCGAGCTGCCTGGCCGATGCGCGCACGGCGGCGGCCTCGGCAAGGTGGACCGCATGGCGAAAACGATCGTGAAAACCGCAGCGGTGGCAGGGCTCGCCGCGGTGCTGGCCGCCGGCACCGCGACCGCTGCCACGGCTGATCCCGCGTCTCCCGGCGCGCTGAGCGCGGGCGAGCGGCTGTTCCCAGGGCTCGGCAACGGCGGCTACGACGCCCGCGACTACGACGTCTCCCTCGACTATCGGCCGGGGGTGACCACGATGGACGCGGCGGTGACGATGCGGGCCGTCGCCACGCAGTCGCTGTCTTCCTTCGGGCTCGACTCGGCCGTGGGCGAGATCCGGACGGTCGAGGTCGACGGCGCGGCCGCGAAGTTCGTTGTGCAGGGCGAAAAGCTGGTGGTCACGCCCGCGCGGGCGCTGCGCAAGGGCGTGCCGTTCACCGTGCGGATCGGCTACATCGCGGACCGCGCGAAGAGCCCGGCCTCGCCCACGGTGAAGTTCCCGCTGCCGCCCGACCTCGCCGAGGCCGTGGGCGTCTGGCAGAACACCCCGGACGGCTTCGCGGTGATGGGGCAGACCGACCGTGAGCACGCGGTGTTCCCGTCCGACGACGTGCCGGGCGACCCGGCCACCTACACCCTGCGGATCACGACACCGGCCGACGTCCAGGGCGTCGGCAGCGGCACGCTCGTCGGAAAGCACCGTGCGGGCGACCGGGTGACCTCGGTGTTCCGCGTCGACCGGCCCACGGCCACCGACGTCGTGCAGCTCGCGGCCGGCCACTTCACCGAGGTCGACCAGGTGGGCCCGCACGGCCTGCCGGTGCGCAGCTACGTGACCACGGCGGCGAAACCGGCCGCGCTCGACACCGCTCGCAAGACCCCGGAGATCATCGCGTGGCTGGAGCAGCGCCTGGGCCGCCCGTACCCGTACGCGAGCGCCGGCGCCCTCGGCGTCAACCGCCTCTACGGTGGCGGTGTCGCGCTGGAGACCGCGGCGATGCCGACCTACAGCGCCCTGGCTCTCGAATACCCCAGCGAGGTCTCGACCATGGCGCACGAGCTGACGCACGAGTACTTCGGTGACGCCGTGCCGGTGCGGCACTGGGACGACATGTGGCTCAGCGAGGGCCACGCCACCTTCTACCAGGACCTCTACGACTCCGAGCACGGCGGCAAACCGTTCGACGAGAAGGCCAAGTCCGGCTACTCGCAGAACAACGAGATCCTGAAGCAGAACGGCCCGGTCGCCCAGCAGAGCTCCGCCACGGGCGTCATGTTCGGCACCGACCTCGGCGGCAAGCTCACGCTGTACGCGCTGCGCAGCCTCGTCGGCCCGGCGACCTTCGACCGCATCGAACGCACCTTCTTCGACGAGTTCCAAGGCCGCCCGGCCGCGACGCAGGACTATGTCGCCGTGGCCGAACGCGTCTCCGGCCGCGACCTGGGCGCGTTCTTCCACGACTGGCTGTACGGCTCCACCACCCCGGCGATGCCGAACCACCCCGACTGGACGGCGTGAAATGACCGGCGACCGCGAGATCGCGCCGGCGTCTCGATCGGGCGGTGCGATCGGCCCTGGCCGATCTGACCGTCTGATCGAGACGCCGGCTCCTCGGCGATCTCGCCGCCTCGGCGGAGCCGAGGCAAAAGACACTGGAAGGCGTGAAATGACCGGCGACCCCGACTGGTGACCCGGGCCCTCAAACGGCGGCCGCGACGGCCTTCGGGGAGGGCTTCAGTACCTTCTCCGCGAAGAAGCCGAAGCACAGGCCGAGGGTGAGCCACAGCGTCACCTGCGTGCCGACGGACGCGGTGCGGAAGCTCCACAGCGTGGACGCCGGGAACGTCGGCGGCACCTCGTCGATCACCGGCATCAGCCACGCGACCACGGCCACCACCACGACGTAACCGGCGCAGGCCAGCAGGCCGCCGCGCCACGCGCCGAGGCGGCCGGCGAGCTTGCGGCCGAACACCGTGGCGAGGATGCCCGCGAGCAGGGAGACGGCGACGAAGCCGAAGTACAGCTCGGTGCGTTCCCCGATGGTGCCCGGCTGGCCCACCGCGGGCGGGTTGGCCGGGTACTTGAGGAACGGCACGAAGAACACCACGCCGAACGCACCCGCGGAGAGCAACGCCGTGGTCACGCGGGGGCGCAGTGAGCCGATGCGGCCGTAGACGAACGCGAAGGCCAGCGAGAACAGCCCGCCGATCGCGACGCCGTAGACGAGCACGCCGGTCAGCAGGCCGACGGTGCTCTGGATGTCGCGCGGCACCAGCTCTTCTTCGGGCTCCTCGGCCGGCTGGGCAGCCTCGCCAGTGCCCTGGCCGGCGGCCGGGTCGTGAGTGTGGGAGTGCGCGGCGGAGCCGGCCTCCTCGATGCCGATGGCACTGTTGACCGACGGCTCGCCGAACAGGTAGGCGAAGACGAACGCGAGCACGCCGGCGATCAGGCCCGCGAGCATGCCGCGGACCAGCAGGGGCCTCATCACGGTGGTTCGCCCGCCTCAGTGGCAGGGGAACGCGAGCAGGTGCCGACCGTCGTGCACGAACTCGTGCACATACATGTTGGCGAACACCGCGGTGGCGCCCTGTTCGGCGCTCACGAAGTAGAGGGCGATGAGGGCGAGCAGGCCCACCAGCACTGCCCACGGAACGATCTGGCGGACGGGGATCCGGACGGGGATCGGTGTGGCGACGGCGGGTGCTGCGGGGGTGGTCACTGTGCCTCCTCGGGCTTTTCGCGGCCTCATCGGGAGCGACACGACGGGTCCGGGTCTGGCTTCCCCTCGAAATTCGTCGAGGGGTCACAGTGGCGCGACCGCGCGGATTCTCACCGCGTTCCGGAACTCGTCGTCTGGCTGACCGAGCGTAGGTTGCTGTGCTACCGCCCGTCAATGTCACATCGATGTGAGGTGCCCGATGTGAGAATCACGGTATGGCTGAATTGGTGGCGGCATTGGACGTGGGCGGCACGACCGTGAAGGCGGCCCTGCTCGACGCGGAACTCAACGCGCTCGCGACGGCCCGGGTGCCCACGGCGAAGAGCGCGGACGGAACGGCGCTGGCCGAGCAGGTGGCCGATGTCGTCTCTTCGCTCGCGGCGCAGGCCGGCACGGGCTCGCCGGGCGCGGTCGGCGTCGTGGTGCCGGGCATCGTCGACGAACAGGCGCGCGTCGCCCGGTTCTCGGCCAACCTCGACTGGCGCGACGTGCCGTTCGGCGACCTGCTGGAGAACCGGCTGGGGCTGCCGGTGGCGTTCGGCCACGACGTGAGCGCCGGTGGGCTGGCGGAGTTCCGCGTGGGCGCGGGGAAGGGCTGCACCGACGCGGCGTTCATCGCCGTGGGCACGGGGATCGCGGCCGCGATGCTGCTCGACGGGCGCCTCTACCGGGCCCACGGGCTGGCCGGCGAGATCGGCCACATCGACGTGGGCCACCGCAACGTCTGCGGCTGCGGCGCCACGGGCTGCCTCGAGGCGATCTCGTCGGCCTCGGCCATCGCACGTCGCTACACCGAACGGACCGGCCGCCCCGCCGACGGTGCGCAGCCCGTGGTCGACGCCGCGCGCCACGGCGACGAAGCCGCAGTCGCCGTGGTGTCCGACGCGCTCGACGGCCTCGGCCACGGCTTGCGGACGCTGCTGACGTTGCTGGCGCCGGAGGTGATCGTGCTGGGCGGCGGGCTGTTCACCGCGGCCGACTACGTGCTCGATCCGGTGCGCGACTACCTGGCTTCGGCGCTGACTTTCCAGCGGATGCCGGAACTTCGGGTGGCCTCGCTGGGTGATGAAGCAGGGCGGCTCGGTGCGGGGTTGCTGGCGTTGGATCTGTTGCGTGGCCGGTGATTTCGCGGGCGGGCTTCCCGGCGCGGGGCTCGGCGTGGTTCAGGCCGGCGCACACGTTTGCGCGGCTTGTCCACAGGCATACCGAGTTGTGGACAGCTCGGCCCGTTTTCGGCTTGGCCACGGGTTTTGTCGGGGGTAGTCGATAGACTGGAGCCGGGACGCCCCCCTCGGGAGGGTGGGGGTTTGCCCAGCCAGGTAAGGGGATTGCCTGGCGCGCTTCGCCAAGGCGCGCACAACGCCTGCGCGCGTACCTCGGGCCGGGCGGACACCTCGGGCCGGGCGGACACCTCGGGCCGGGCGGACACCTCGGGCCGGGCGGACACCTCGGGCCGGGCGGACACCTCGGGCCGGGCGGACACCTCG